>JAHKLG010000001.1 GCA_029856625.1 Candidatus Njordarchaeota archaeon
AAAGACCAATTGTAGTAAATTATGTATATGGATTAGGGGGCAGAGATATGACACCAGAGCTAATTAGGCAAGCGTTTGATGAGTTAGTAGATATTGCGAAAGGAAAGATAAAGCCGTTTAGGAGGAAATATATAGGAGTTAGAGAATGAGGTGAGAATTATGGCTAAGAGTGCTAAGGAATGGGCTCCAAATCTTTTTGAAATCGCAAAAATGCCAGATTATATTGCTTCTGGTCATAGAATGTGTGCAGGCTGTGTTGCACCTATCATTGTTAAGCTTGCTCTAAGAGCTTTGCCAAATCCTGAAAATACGGTTATTGTAAATGCTACTGGATGCTTAGAGGTAGCAACAACGATTTTTCCATATACTGCTTGGAGAAGACCATGGATTCATAATGCTTTCGAGAATGCCGCGGCTACCGCCTCTGGAGTAGAAGCAGCTTTTAAGGTTCTTAAGAGGAAGGGAATATGGAAGGACGAATTACCGACAGTTCTCGTATTTGGAGGAGACGGGGGAACTTTTGATATTGGCTTACAATCTCTTTCTGGAGCAGTAGAAAGAGGTCACAAGTTTATTTATATTCTATATGACAACGAAGCTTACATGAATACGGGTATCCAAAGATCTGGAGGGACTCCTCAATATGCCGCTACAACGACAAGTCCGGCTGGTAAAGTGATACCTGGAAAGCTCGAATGGAAGAAGCCCATAGGTTATATAATAGCATCACATCTTAATGCTTATGTAGCTACGGCGAATCCATATTACTGGATGGATTTCATGAAGAAGGTTAGGAAAGCTGCAGAATATAATGGACCAGCATTCATCCATGCTATATCACCGTGCGATAGAGGATGGAGATTTGATCCCTCAATTTCCATGGAGGTAGCCAGGTTAGCTACAGATACTTGCCTTCATCCACTATGGGAATTTGATCCAGAGACGAGAGAATATAGAGTAACAGACAGGAGTCTTTATCTAGCGAAGAATCCCGATAAAATTGTTCCAATAGAAGAATACCTGAGAAGGCAGGGAAGATTTGCACACTTATTTAGACCTAAGAAGAGGGAGGATCTGATCAAACAGATTCAAGACAGGGTAATGAAGGAATGGCATTATCTACTTAAACTAGCTGGTCTTGAATGAGTTCATGGTATTTTTCTCATTTCCTTGTATACTATTTTTTATTTCCTCAAATCTAGTCAGAAATCGTTCTTTTAGCTTAAAATATGTTGTTGCGTCAATTATACCAGCTTGGCGTGCTGCCTCTAATTCCTTAAGTAAAGACCCTAAGACCTTTAACTTACTTTTTCGGTAGTGATCATCAGAGAATATTAGATTATCCACTTCTATTTGCCCAATATTTTGGATTGCTTCTTTATGGGCATTAAAATCATTGCTCTCCTTTTCCTCTCTCCTTACTTCCAGATTTAGTAATTTTCTCTTCAACCTTAAAAATTCTCGTCTTACAGCATTAAAGTTAGGTCGTAACGCATTTCTTTCAGCGATAAAGTAGATTAATTTTCTCTGGAAGAAATTCTCACTCATATCTTGGGATAACATGTGAATGATTCTCTCTTTCAACCCGATTTGCGGTATCCTTATACATTCATCTTTCGTCCTTATGAGCGTCCCGCTAAATAATATCCCTTTTCTCTCATCTACGCTTATGATAGATTCCAAGGATACTCGTTTACGAAGCTTACTATTATTGAAAACGTAAATGTTCCTATTGGTGATTAAGTAGTAGTTTTCACTATGATTAATAAGGAATAGAATGTATTCTCCCCGATGCAACACTTCGCTTAAGAAGCTCCTACTAAACAATAATGAATAGACTTTACTTAACTGCTTAAGACGTTTTTCAATCAGTTTCATATCTCTGGCAATTAGCTCTCTTATTCTCTTTCTTATTTCTTGAATGAAGACGCTTGATGTATCCTCGGCAGATGAGTAAGTATCATCAAGGAAATTTTGGATGAAAAATCTCACTTGTTCAAGGATACCGCTTAATGAACTATAACTACTTAGAATTAAGCTTTCTAGATCCATTTCTAAGAAAATTTTCTTTCTTCGCACGGATATAAGCTTATTATACACTATATCCAAACTTTGCTGTAATCGTTGGAGAACAATAAGAATTCTCTCTATCTCCTCGATAAGAATAGTTAATTCTGCATACTTTAATTGCCGATCATTCCCCATTTGATCAGCCTAACTAATGTTTTTCTCTTTTTTAGGTGAGATAAAAGATGGCTCTCAAAATCAACATGCATGAAAACTTCGATCTCTATTGCTGGAGGAAAAAACATAATTAAAAAGTCATAATATCTCCGTATTTTATACATAGGGCGTCTTGGATGATGAAATCGCCACCATCCGACCATTGAATGAGGAGTATGATTAACTGACGTGATTAAATGAGCTTATTACCAGAAATTCAGCATTTATGCCAATTGTTTGACATTCGCTTAAATCCAAATATTGGACAGCATTTTATTACGACGCGTAGAATTCTTCAGTTAGAGGTTAAAATAGCAAATCTTTCGCAAAATGATATAGTGTTGGATATTGGGGCTGGATTTGGTTTTTTGACAGAGGAGATCGCAAAAAAGGCAGGATTAGTATATGCCGTAGAAATAGATAGAAGAATACTAGAAGCACTTAAGTTTAGGTTAAGAGAATATATTATGAAGGGTAAAATAAAGATAATAGAGGGAGATGCATTAAAGGTACCCTTGCCGGAACATGTCAACTGGATTATTTCTAATCCACCTTATCACATAATATCTCCATTGATTATCAGAATATTGCGGGAATTCTTTACAAAAAATGATTTTCGCGGAGCTATCATGATTCTGCAGAGAGAATATGTGAAAAAACTATTTGCAAAACCGGGTAGCAAATATTGGGGTAGACTATCAGCTGCCTTTAGGTTCTTTGCCAAAGGCAAGATTATAAAAGAGATCTCACCGAAATACTTTTTCCCTATGCCAGAAGTGGATTCGGTGCTTGTTAAGATGTGGCCAGATAGAAGAGCTCGATTAGTGGATTTTGCCTTATATGAAAAGATCACAGCTATTATTTTTCAATCCCCTAATAAAAAACTAAAGAGAGTACTCAAGGATTTTCTCCGGCAAAATGCGGATAATTGGAGAGCACTTCTTAACCAGCTATCTTCTATCATTAATCTAGAAAAACGAGTTAGAGAGGTTAGCGTGGAGGATCTTGAGCGCGTGGCACTATTTCTCAAAGAAAAGGAAGTGATTTAATTTTATGGAGGAGAAGTTTTGGTTAGTTTCATGGAATTGTAGTAATTATTTGCTTGATTATCATTGATAATCTCTCTCGAGCATCTTCTCTGATAGCGATCATTCCATAAGTAGGTAAGCCAATTTCTTCCTCTATTATAGCTGGAGGCAATGCTTCTGGAAGATCCTGTTTATTAGCAATGGCCACATATCGTGCATAGGGAGCCAATTGTCTAATCCGTGGATATATTACTTCTCGTGTCTCCTTAAGATTACTTTTTGTACTATCAAGTACCAGTACTACAATATCTGTTGCTTCAGATACTATATCCCATGTTTTCCTATATCTTTCCTGACCAGCGACAGTGAATAGTGAAATCGTAAATGGAGGAATGAGGACATCAATGTGCTCGACGTCAGCGAATATTGTAGGAGTATATTCTTCAGTTATTATGCCTCGGGCTAATAATCTGACCATGGTTGTTTTACCAACGCCACCAGAACCTACGAACGTAATTTTTACTGGGATCTTTCCTATTAGTTTCTCTAGCTCATCTAAGAATCTATCCTTCAACTCTTCGTCCTGAAATGTCTCCCTAGACACATTCTCACCGAACATTTCCTTTATTTTAATATTAAGACTAAGGATAAATTCTTCAATTTCCTGAGTTCTATTAGTTCTATCAGCTAATATTAACACAGTATATTCTGGTTCAAAAAGAACTCCTAGCCTGTATCTCCCAATTGTAATGTCCTCTAATCGCTTACCAACAGTCTCCTTCATCTCGAATAGGGAATTCGTTATAAGCGATAGGTTTAGTGCGTATTGTGCAAAATCTGTATAAAATATTTGTGAATCCATTTCATCGTAGATTGCAATGGCTCTAATCATATTTAGTCACCATAATAACCAACGAATCTTTCACTACATACACGTTTTAACTTATATTTAAACCGAACTGTTTAAGCGCGTCTATTAATAACGGGTTAAGATCTCTTTGGGCTAATTTCTCTAAAAGAGTATTATCGATATCTATAATCTCTTTAATAGCTATAGCAATATCTCGTATAATGATCTCATTTGTTTCTTCCTTGGAACCCTCCAAGAGTAATTCTAATATCTGCTCAAGCCTTGTATGAGTCTTGTTAGCTATCTCCCTAAGTATCTTATAGAATAGCCTTTTGGGGGTCTCGATGTGATAATAGTAAGCTTCCATGTTCTCCTCTTCTAAGATCTCTTTTTCAACATCGCTTATCGTCTTTATAAAGCTCTTCATTCTTTCTATCTTGTTTAGTAATTTTTCTGGCGAATTATATGCCGCAACCACAAGGTAATTAATTGCAGCTCCATAAATCCATTCATCACTAAGTGCTTCAACAAGTATCTCTAATAGATCAGGTTCTGAAGCGTTCTTCTTTATAGCCTCACCCGCGACTTTTACTAAAGCATCTTTGATATCCCATTCGGTAATAGATCTAAACGCTGATAGGAGACTTGAACTCAATTCAGTAATTACATCTGGGAAATGTCTTGATATAACTACCAAAAACTCAGCAGCACGGACTCTTACGCCTTCTTCTTCTCCAATTTCCTGAATGATATTAATTAATAAGGTAGCCGTCCTTATGATTAATGACCTATCTCTAACGAAATTGATTATATCATTTAGCGCGTCAATTAAATACATTTTATTATTTGGCTCTTTTAGAAGATCATACGCATCAAGAATGATTCGGTATACATTAGAAGCTAGAGAAGGATTATGCATCGATATTCCTATCAAAACTTTTATTGCTTTTATTCTATTACTTTCCTCCTCTAATGGACTATGAAGCACGCTAGTTACAGCATCAAGTATTCTTCCCAGATCTATATCTCTGTGCCAAGAAACCGCCGCTAACATTTCTAATAATTCACCCCTTATCTCGGCTAAAGTCTCCTCAGAAAGCTTTTCTAAGACCATATTAAGGAATTTATCTTGAAGATCTGCAAAAGGAGTTTTTCTTACGAGTTTAAAAAGAGCTTTAATGTACTTCAACTTCTCTTTACCAGTTACAGCAGAGAGTTTTTCGAAGAGTGCATTAAAGAATGTTTCTGCGATTTCTCTATGAGTAATCGGTAATGGAAGGTAGGTTGTTTCTTTAAGTATATCAAAGATTAGATCCATTTTATTCTGTCTTACTAGTTCCTCTATTAGCGACTTTATTGCGAAAAAATTCCTAGAACATACTCTGCTGAGAAGATCTATGATTAAGGGCCTGAGATTTTCTCCGGTATCATGCTCTAGTAAATCCATGATAATGTTTTTAATGTCACTTAAAATGTAGGGTAAATTCCATACTACGTCACTTAACGTTATCAGGACAGCTTTTCTTGACTCTACGAATCTCTCAGTCAATAATATACCTCTCACAGTTTCGAGTACTTCAAAAATTTTCCATGGTTCGTTTCTTAGAGGGATTCTTAGGGCTAAAATATACTTAGCCAATAAGGGATCATCAATAATTAAGAAGTTGTCCAGTTTTTTCAATCGATTAACTAAAAATGTCAAAACCCCACTACTTACCTTGGGGGATCTAATAGATAAGGTTTGTAGAACGTCAAGCGCTTTAATTAACAATTTCCGCTCTTGTTGATCTCCCAAGCTTGTTCTTTTCTCTAAAATTTCGATTACTTTAATTATTCTAAACAAATATGACTCTAGGTGAGGCAAATCAATTTCTCGCAACTTTTCCAAGTGCTCTGCTCTTTTTTCGATGCTCTCTTCCTTTCTCAGAATTTCTCTCAATATCGCTGGTAAAAGAGACATTCAGATCAACTCTTAAAATGTAGATAAATCATTAACAACTCTAGAGCTTAACTAACAATTTAAGAGTATTAATAATTAATGCTCGATGTTTCATATGCAGTGAGAGATTTTTAGCAAATTCGCTGTTAGTCGTATAGAGCTTTCATCTATGATGCTATAGTATTATGACCAGAGAAAAATAATGAGATAAGCTAGCATAAATTGCGTATTGGGATTATCTCCTATCTTTTCCTCTTAGGTCGTTTCTTGCGATGGGATCTTCTTCTCTTAGCTTTTTTCTTCATTCTAAATTCCCGTATGAATTCACGCCATTGTTGAAGAATTTGCTCCGCGCTCATTGCTTTTCCCCTTTTTAAAGTTCTACATTATGCAAGAAAACAAAAATGCTATAAATAAAACTCATCTGTAATGATGGGAGATAGCAAAGGCAACTTTCTCATAAGATGAGTCAAAAGGGAAGAAGATGATTAACGAGATAACAGTGAGATCGGAAGAGAGAATAAATGATAAGACTTATGTATGTGCCGAATGTCTGATGCTATTAACTCTCAGGGGTGCTCTAAGGGATTGCTTTATCCTAAAGACTGAAAGCGATGAGTCCATAACTTGTGATATCTGTGGAGACGAAGCCTTATTCGTTGTTATTCCTATAGAAAGGGGAATTTGGGTCTGTGATGAATGCTTAAATATACGTGGTAAAAGAGATGTATGGGGAGATTTCAGAGTACTTAAGGAAGATAATGAGGCATCATGCGATATTTGTCTCAGAAAAAGAGCTAAGCTAATTTCGCCTCTGATTGGAGGAGGCAGAAAAATAGCAATGCTGGAAGAAGGAAAAGAGCAATGAGGCCTCTTCCCTCTCTAAAGATCATTTTAAAACCGAGAATAGTACATGGGATAAAGGCTAGCTGGAACTTCTATAATGATATCCCTCCGTTGAATATAATAGCATCTCCTCGCGATAAAAATTGGAAAGAAAGAGTAAAGGAAGAGAAGAGAGTTTTTAGTGTCTGGATAAGATTTAATCCAAGTGCTCCTTTCAGGAATTTAAGACTCTCGAATACTAATCCGAGGAAGTTCTTAATTGATGTTAACCTCGGAGAACTGTTTAAGCTTAAGAGGGACAAGTGGAGAACTGTAACAATATTAATTCCTCTCAATTACCCTAGACAATATCCGACAATAGGGGATCCTTCAACCGATGGAGAATTTCTATCAATGCTTAGAGAGTGGACGGGTTACAAACCATTTTGTATGCCACCAATTTTTAGAGCATGGTGGTATAGCTTTAAGGGTAAAGCTGGCATTGCTCATTTTCTACAGGCATTTTCTTTCTTCTTAAGTATTGCTGGACGAAAAACTAGTAAACAATTAAGATTGTGAACACGGTTACGTCCGACATATTTAAAATGGTTCCTGGCTATCAATAAGGGGCATATAGTGATGAATCCCAGCGCTGCTGAATGAATGATGAGCTGATGGGCCGCCTGACGCTTTACTATAGCTATTTAGGGAATAGAACGATGAAGAGGGAGAGTTTCGGCAGATATTTATGAAGAATGGCACCAGCTCTGAGTTCTCCCAAAACTCGCGGGAGGAAACCAATTGAAAGCACTTAATTTTCTTTTGGATATCATGGATGCTATAAGCTTTACAATATTGAGTACGCTAGATGATGAAAGAATCCCACCAAGACTGATGAAAGAAATTGTAGAGATTCTTAGAAAAGTGTCAGATGCTTGTGAAAAGAAAGAAAAAAAGCAGATCATTGTGCTTTTCTTAGAATTAATGAAAATTAGTCAAGAACTTTTCAATTTACTACCACTTGACGAAAGAGAAGTCGTAGAGGAGAATCTAGATAGAACTCAGAGACAATTAGAAAGAGTTCTAAACGCTGCTCTTAAGAACGATGTCACGTGGAGCACAATCAATTGCTTCGCTAGAGGCCTTCTAGAGGAGTTGCTAGGAGGTTACAAGTGATGAAAGACGCTTTTAACATCCTTTCTAGGGATCTTCAGAAGATTATAAGAGAGTTTGGCTATGAGAAGCCCACTGAAATTCAAGAAAAAGCTATTCCAGAAATCTTATCAAATCCGCGAGGAAATTTCCTCCTAATAGCGCCCACGGGAGCTGGAAAAACAGAGGCCGCGATATTTCCGATTTTTGATTTCTTATTAAATAGAGGAGATCGCAAGGAAGGTATTTTAGTTCTATATATTACTCCCCTTAGAGCGCTTAATAGAGACGTATTCCGTAGACTTGTGGAAATAGGAGAAAGAATTGGACTGCGCATAGAAATACGGCATAGCGATACTCCAGGATCTATGAGAAGCAGACAAGCGAAAAAACCTCCTCATATCCTGATTACTACTCCTGAATCTCTTCAATCAATTCTCTGCGGGAAAAGAATAAGAAATCATCTAAGATCAGTTGAGTGGGTCATAATTGACGAGTTGCATGCATTAATCGATAATAAGAGAGGTTGTCAATTAGCTTTGGGGCTGGAAAGACTTAGAGAGTTGACTAAGAGAGATCTGAGTATAATAGCACTTAGCGCGACCATAAGAAATGCAATGGATGCGCTGAATTTTATTACTGGTGGACGTGGAGGAAAAATAATAACATCATCAGAAGAAGACAGAAGCTATTCAATAAAAATTGATGCAGTACGGTCAAAATTAGCCCCCGCGCCGACTATTTATGGTGTAGGGATTCGCGTTAACATTGATGAAATCGCTAAACGAATTGCTGAGTACGTACGCAAGGAGAAAGGGACAGTGCTAGTATTTACGAACACTAGGGATATGGCCGAAATATTAGGTCTGTATCTAAAGAAGTACTCAGATTTCCCCTTTGCTATTCATCATAGTTCTCTTAGTAGAGATTTAAGAGTTAAGATAGAGCGCGAGTTTAAAGAAGGTAACATAAAATGCGTGATAGCTACATCTTCTTTAGAGCTTGGGATAGATATTGGAGAGATAGATCTTGTCATACAAATAATGAGTCCGAGGCGTGTAGAAGTTGCTCTCCAAAGGATTGGACGAGCGAGGCATAAAATTGGTAAGACAGCTAGAGGAGTAATAATTGCGGCTACGATGGATGATCTTTTTGAATCTATGGCAGTAGTAAGATTGATTTCTCAAAGAGTGATTGAACCGCTGCCTATAATAGACAAGAGTTATGATGTCTTAGCGCATCAAGTAATAGGCATTGTTAGAGAAAAATATTTGGATACAGGAGTCTATCCTAGAGAAAATGAAATCTATGAAATTGTGAGAAGAGCATTTCCTTTTCAGAATCTTTCATTAGAAGAGTTTAGATGGCTTCTAAATTTTCTAGAGCATCGTTGTAATTTGATAATGAGGAGAAAAGGACGAGTGATCCTTAGAAGAGGGGCATTAAGGTACTATTTCGAGAATCTCTCGACAATTCCGTCCGTCCTTAAGTATGATGTTATAGATATTGAAGAAAAGAAGAAGATAGGCGAAGTCGATGAGAAATTTGTTATGGAAATGGATGTAGGAGATAAATTTCTACTTGCTGGTATTCCTAGAGAAGTATTAGAGATAAGTAGTGATAGAAAGGCGATATTTGTTTTTCCTATTAGTACTGATGCTATTCCTCCTAGATGGACAGGAGAGCTTCTTCCAGTATCATACGAAGTTGCTCAAGAAGTAGGGAATATTAGAAGATTACTATTAGCGGGTAAACATGGGGAAATAATCAAGCAAATCGACCTCTCTTTTGATGCGCGTGAGTGGCTGAAAGAATTGAAAGATATTTATCCAAAGGAAAAGCCAGTACTGGATCGTAATAGTATCGTAGTAGAAATAGATGATTATAAAGGAATAGTGATTATTCATGCTCCATTTGGAACGAATATTAATAGGACTTTGGCTATACTATTAGCATCGATTCTCTCCGAGAACCCTAATTTCCCATTAACAAGTTTCGATAGTGACGCTTATAGAATTCAATTCTTTCTTTATAATGTCTTTTATCTAAGAGAAGAAACATTAATTAATGCTCTTGAAGAAGCATTTAACACCCTCATAGATTACGCAAGGGACATCGATTCTTTCAAAAGGTTTCTAATAGAGACAATCACCGAATTGAAATTAGAGGATTTAAGATGGTACTTTGTCCAGGTGCTTAAGAGGTTCGGATTGGTGAGAAGCGAAGTTTATCTCCCGAAGCAAAAAGTGTTAAGAATAATGAGTGAGTACGTTAACACACCAGTATTTGCAGAAGCTGTTCATGAATATGTTTTTTATAATTTGGATCCAGAGCGTACAAGACAGGTTTTATTAGCTATAGATCAGGGGCAGATCAGTGTATGGTTTACTAGGGGTTTATCTCCTCTGGGTATGGCACTTCCTATTGTTCCTCAAATGGTTATAAAAGATCTAGAAAACTGGGTTATTAGAAAATATGAAGAAAGACTTCTGAAAAAGGAAGTAAGATTCATTTGTTTATCTTGTGGTTACTATGAAATAAGACCCGCTTTTAGAGTTCTTTTAATCTGTCCTCATTGTGGCGCTACGAGAATAACTGTGGTAAAGAAAAACGATACTATACTTATGCGAATACTTGATAAGATGAGGAAAAAGGTTTCATTATCTAGTGAAGAGGTAGAGAGGTTAAGAATAGCTGAGCAAATAAGTAGATTCCTACGGACTTATGGGGAGTTGACAGCAATAACTGTGGCTACGACTGGAATCGGACTAAAACAAGCGATAGAATTATTAAGAAAATTTGCTGATGATCGAAACTTACTGTTAAAGGAGCTTAGGAAAAGAGAGGCCAATTACTATAAGACGAGGATCTTTTGGCAGAAATAGTGAGGATCCGAAAGTGGACCGTTCATCACTCCTCAAAGGTCAGATGGTTGATCCTTCTTCATCTCAGAATATAATACTTCTTAAACGAAAGCTATAAGACTTTCATGATTAGCAACTGTGATTGTTATGGTACCAATAATTACCCGGGAATTTATTCAAAGGAAGAAGGCATTTCTGCGTAAACTAGCTGAAGCTAAAGCATTAGGAGAAGTAGATGAAGATATTATACCGTTACTTGAAACTATCAACCTTTTACCCTTTGTATATACAACATCCTCGTGCTCTGGAAGAATACTTTTGATAGATGTGCCATCTTCGGGGAGCAAAAAAGAAAGCGTTAAAGTGGCAAAATGGCATTCTCCCATTAATCCAGAGTGCATCTGGAAGATTGTTTCCAATTATACTCCGCGAGGAATTTTATGGTTTAAGCTTGAGGGTATGATTATTGCCCTTGCTGTTAGCGGCATGGAGTGGGCATCCTTCCTTATTAGGCTAGCGAGATTCCTCGGATTCAAAGAGTCGGGAATACGATCTATCAATGCCTCTAAGAAGCACGTAATTATGGATTTTTCAAGCACTGAAAAAATATACACACCTATAGCGACTAAAGACCAAGGCGTGATTGTTAGTAAGGAATATTTATATACCCTTACGAATCTTGCAAATAATCTCCTTTTAAGAACAAAAGAAAGGATGAGAAGACTTATCAAAGCTTTTACGATATTGCATGAAATAATAAGTAGTAAGAAAGCTTTAAGTCCAGAAAAGATTAGTTTTGAACGATTTCGTGATGCGCTTTGAAGAAAAAATCACCACTACAGGTCAAGGAGATATGTTTTAATAAAGTGACAGATTAGTTCAATAGAAGAACTGATCAATAATTCATGAAAAGAGACCATGAACGGGGGTAAAAATGGAAGTATTACCATATGAGCTTTCGCGGGAAGAAAAGGAGTTTAGGGAGAAATTAGCCAAGGAACTTCAGCTCGTTATTAATACTGGAAAACTTAAATTCGGCTTTAGAAATACTGTAAGAGCTTTGCAACGCGGAAAAGCCAAAGCTGTGGTAACAGCGCTTAATACGCCAAAGGAAAAAGATCTCTATCTTAAATACCTATGTGCATTAGCTAATGTTCCCTATATAAAGTTTCCAGGCACAGTAAAAGAGCTTGGTGAAATCTGTAGAAGACCGCATGTTATTTCCGCCTTGGCGATATTAGATCCTGGAACAAGTGAGATAATTAAGCTTGGAGAGATTCCAGCTCTTTAAATAGTCTTAGAAAATGTACCCAGGGGGTAAGAGAGTGGGAAAAGAGATTAGCAAAGGTATTCGATTAGATGAACCAAGAAAGATATTCATATACACCCTTTTTACTACATTAACGGGCATTACCCCCATTGATTATTATGAGACGGACGAAACAATTTCTTTCTTAATAACTCCGTCTGATGCAAGAAGGATTAAAGAAAGGACACTAGATCTTATCAGGATGCTTTCTGACGAATTTAAGAAGAAGGTGGATATTATAATATATTCCACAAATCTGGAGAAGTTTATTCAGAACTTATTTAGACCCGCGAAAATAGAGAACATATTTTCTAAGGAATTAAGAAATGGCAAAAAATCTCTACTCGTTAAAGTTTCTCCTTGGGATCGTGGCAAGGCTCTCGGAAAGAAGAGTTACAAGCTTTATCGAGCAAGATACTTTTTAGGAAAGTATTTCAAAATAGATCATGTAAAAATAATCTAAGCAATTTTTCCAATTAATATATTATGCTTAGTCTTCAGTATCCTAACAAATACTTCCGTACCTATAGGGAATTGCTCTAATGAAGCTCTCACTACGGTGATGCAAAATCCCCTAGCTGTAGCTATAATCTCATTCTTAAGCCATCCTGGAGCAACCACTTTTGCTCTGACAATTTCCCCGATCTTAAAAGGCGCCTTGATGCTCTTTCTCTTATGAATTCCAAAATCGCTAGGACGTAGTATTAGCTTCACATCATATCTCTTCTCTAAAATTTGTAATCTCCTATAAAACTCAGACCAGCTCATGGGCTTGATATTTCGGGGCTTTCTTCCTCGTTTATGAGGAATGTATTTCTGAATTCCTAATGGTGGCCATTTCTTACCAGCACCGATTTTAAGTGCTAACTCAATTATCTTAGGTATCTCTTTATCATTTAAGCCAGGAACCCATACGGGAGCTATTAAAAGATCGATATTTGTGCTCTTAGCTATATACTCAGCAATGCGAACGATTTTTTCAACGTCATAACTAGGTGTATTAGAAAGGAATTTAGCGAGTTCTGGATCGAGGGCATCAATAGACAAGTTAATTCTCGATAAACCAGCAGAATCGAGTTCTTCGACTAATTTTTCCGTAAGTAATACACCATGAGTCTGCAAGGATATTACTTCAACACCAGGGGTAGTAGCTAGCTCTTGAACCAAATCTACAAGTTTAGGGTACGTAAGGGGGTCTCCCACAGTATCTATATGGGCTTCTATATGCTTGGGACCTTTAAAAGCAACTATTTTCCGAAATTCCTCAACGATATAATCTAAATCATCTATTACATACTCTGTCTGCCTATTACGTGAATGAGGACCAGCGTCTGTTGAACAAAATATGCAGGAAAGAGGACAAGTAGTAATCGGTCTCACTTGAATAAGATTAGTGCCTCGATCAATTAATCCAAAAGCAATACAGCCAATGAGCGGGATCTCCGAATCAGATGAAATTCTTAGAATTTTCCGTGTAGTGTATCTTGCTAAGCCACTCATAGAATCTCCATTATGATAACAAAAATAAATAAAAAGATACATAAGAATAAGAATGCTTAACGCCTCTCTTTCCGCTTTCTGCCAGTTACTAACTCTTTAAGAGATATTCCCGCGACCTTAACTACTCTAAACTTAACACCCGGTATTTGGGGTGCCCGCGATCATGCGACCGCGGGCATGTCCCCCATCGAGCGTCCTTGGCTGCCCCCTATCCTTTCAATGATCACTTCATCATGCTCATCAATGAAGAGTAATCCTCCATCATACGGAACGAAGGCTGTTACAATTTTTCCATTCTTCTTGATTTTCACTCTAACTGCTTTTCTTAAAGCTCCAGTGGGCTTTCTAGCCTCTATACCGACCTTTTCAAGCACAATTGCGCTTGCTTGAGGCGCGCCTTCTAATGGATCATATTTCTCCCTGAGCCTTAACATTCTTCTTCTATATTCTACATCAGCCCATCTCTGCTTCTTACGCTTTCTTCTTAACACTCTTGCAGCGAATTCTCCGCGCGGTGACTTTGTAACCATTTAATCCCCCTATCCATTATTGGTAATGTATCTTCCTAATCATCGTTAGCTTAATAATTTAAATATGTATGTTAGGAGCAGATTTTTCATCAGGTTTTGCTTAGCCACAAAAAATGTATCAAACAAAATTATAAGTCCCAATCTTTTAAATAATCTCCCAAAGCAGACTTAGTGAATATATGCATGCAAAGATTAGATCATGGTGTCAAAATGGCCCAAGAAGGAGAATTTAAGAACAATGTTAATAAAGAAGGTGGGGAAGAATTACCCTTACAACCAGCGTTAAAACTTTTTGGCAAATGGAGCTATGAAGGGGTCACAGTTCGTGATCCAGGGCTGAGAGCATATATAAATCTGAGGCCAGTTTATCTGCCTCACACGTTTGGTAGGCATGCTAAAAGGAAATTTGGTAAGGTAGACGTACCTATTGTAGAGAGGTTGGTAAATAGATTATTAGCTCCGGGACGGGAAAAAGGTACAAAGAAAATAGGTATGATGGGTGGGAAGAAGTTCCATGCATTAAGTATTGTTAAACAAGCATTTGAGATCATTGAAAAGAGGACGAATGAAAACCCTATACAAGTCTTTGTAAGAGCATTAGAAAATGTGGCGCCTAGAGAAGAAACCGTTGAGATTAGACAAGGCGGAATTGTTAGAAGATATGCGGTTGATATTTCTCCTCAAAGAAGACTTGACTTAGCTCTTAAATTTATCGTAGCGGGAGCAAGAAGACGTGCATGGAATAGTCCATTATCCTTAGCGGAATGCCTAGCGGAGGAAATTATTCTAGCTGCTCGTAATAGTATGGACAGCTATGCCATAAGGAAGAAAGTGGAGATTGAAAGGATCGCGGAGGCTTCGAGATAGAATGGTTACATATGCTAAGAGGGATCAATGGGGAGAGACATGGCATTTAATTATTGAGCAGAGCGATTTTTATCATGTCAGAAAGAAATGTGGGATATGTTCAAAAATAAGGAGAAAGAGGATCAAGAAAATACCGTTTATCTTTAATTCTCATTTTCTCTTTAATAAAACGAGTATTCGTGACTTTATTCCATGGGATTTCTTAGAAACTTTCCTCAAGAAAAACCCAGATATAGATTGTGAGATACCGATTCTTGGCGTAGAGAAAATGATTGTATTATCTAAAAAGCATGAAGTTCGTCTAGGGGAGGTATTCAAAACATTCGTCACTAAAGGAATTACGGCTTTCATTAAGGTTTCCGAGGAATTAATAGGAGAGGGTTATAAGAGTATCATTGGCGGTTTTCAAGCTATGAGAACTTTTGAAGGGATATGGGGTCATCCTCACATTTACGTAATAGGCTTTCCAGATACAAGAATTTTCGGACAATTTGAACAATTAATAAAATTGTGCCGAGAAAAAGCTTATGAGAAGGAAACCATAATGCGTGTTGATAATAATATGTTGATAATTAATTTTAACCATGCATCTCAATGTAAAATTGAAAATATTTTAACTAAGGATGAAGCAAAAATTATTGAAAAGAATCATGCTAAAATGTTTATATTAATTCGTAACAGTGCTATTAGGAATAACATGATAATAAAGCTCGAGAGTCCTCCGGATTCAGAATACACTTGGCCTTTATCTCTCCTATCGGCTGTTGGTATACCTTACAAATGTAGAGAAGTTTATGAATAGGAAAGGGCTTAGTATGCGTCTATTCGAAGAAGTGGAGCTAGAGATCAAGAAGAATATAAGGAAGGTATTAGGTATCCTGATATTGGACTGGAATGGTTTTTTGGTATTCTCAGATATAAAAGAGAAAGATGCAAGAGATACTATCTCGGCATTAATAATTGACATTATTAAAGAAATAGGAAGTTTATCAAAGATATTTGGAGGAGGGAAAATTAATAGTTGTGCACTGCGTCTAGGGGATTATTCTTTGTATATAACTCCTGGATCAAACTTAATTCTCAGCGTCATCATTAGGAGATGAGATCTCTTAGTTATAGTTTAGTAGGGTATTTTTTTATGTTAGGGAAATTCTAAGCCTTATAGCATTTGTTGGGCATGCTTCAGCACACATTAAGCACATAGTACATTGAGGGTGTCTAATATCACCCCTAATAGATACGAGTGGAATATTTAAGGGGCATCTTTTTTCACACAATCTACACTTTTCACCTAAACAGTTTTTTGGATCAACAAAGACTCTCAGTAAACTATACTGGCCTCCGAGTCCCATTAACCCTCCGAGTGGGCAGAATGTTCTGCACCATAGTCGAGGGATGTAATAATTCGAGACTATTGCAATAATTACGATGACTAGCCGTATCCAAAAGGTTGGAGGGTACTTAATTATTTGAGAGAGTTTATCTAACCCTTGTGGGTAAAGCCTCCAATAGAAATACCAGAAAAGCATGCTGAACATGCTTGATGTAGGGTCTATTATCGAGGATGGTTCGCGGCTAAAATCTCCAAAGTAATGCGCAATACTTGTTCCTACAGCCTCATTGTAACCTCTAGAAAAGTCAATGAATAGAAATAAACCCGCTATGAAGAGGGATATCTTAAACAGGCTAATATTTGTTTTATCTGATACTCTGCCCTTTTTACCAATGTAAGACACGAGATCACTTATGAAACCGAAGGGACATACCCATCCGCAGAAAAATCTCCCAAATATTAATGAACCAAGCGCTATTACGGCTATAGCTAAATAAGGAAATATTGCTGCTGTCACCATGATCTCAAGCAATTGCCAAGCTCCCATGACGGTAGTATAGGGATTACCGGCGGGGATCATAACGGGTAATACTATTTCAGATGCCGCTATACCCAGTGCCCCGCCAAATATAAGAATAAAAGCGCTTATCTGAATGAGTGTTCTTAAGATAGTTATTCTTCTGGAATAATGAGTGTTTCTCCTTTTCATTGAAGTCACACCTATGTAATTGTTGGTAAACCGCCATTTTCAAACTCTATAAGTTTTGTTAAGATTTCTTTCACAAATTTCCATTGCTCATACTTAATAGCCATTACTAACGAGATAATTCCGATAATCAATAATAACGCTCTAATGCTTAACTTCCGTTTACTCATTTAAACCCCCTAAAGGTATTGCATTAGAATTTCCCAACCATATTTGAGAAATCTCTCCCTTGCTATTCTTATATTTTTTAACATTTCGTCAAGAGGGAAATCCTCTGTCAGTTCCTTTATTTTATGAAGGCTTGGATCATATCCCACAAGTCCAGGTAATCCTCCCTCCGCCTCATCTTCAGGAATTTTTAGAAACTTCTTATCCGTTATTAGGATTCTATTGAATGATTCAGGGAGTGCCGATAAGAATTCTAAATCATTTACATCAGAGGGAGCCATTCTAGAGTCTCTAATGGATTTAAGGAATGCTCTTACTGGCATCGAAACTTCGGATAAAACTCTAGAATATATTCGTGAAACAAAGGTTCGTCTACTAGGATCTATATTCTCGAGAGAGAGATCAATAATGTATAGTAATTGCTTAATACCCTCGAAGAATTCGCTAATAATTTTTGGAGGACTTGATAAAGCTTCTTCATATGCGGAGTATGGGAGAAGAATCCCATGAATAGGCTTAAAGAAGGAAACTGGATGGGGCATTCCCTTCAGAGAGAATTGACAGTGATATACCCCTGGGCCCAGCAATAATATGGCATCTTGTCCATAAACGGTTCGCCATTTTTTCTCTTTTGCCGCTAATAATACAACTCTACTATCCATGATGCGTGAAATAACTTTTTTCTTAAACGCACCGGTCCATCGGGCTCTCACAAGTTCTCTCCAATTAGGAAAAATGAACAATCTAAGATCTTTTAGCAATGATGCCTTAATTGCTATAATTTCTCTCCTAATGTTAATAAGTTCGCGATCAAGTGTTGTTCTTACTAGAGGAATCGACATTTTCTCGTTTTTAATTATCTCTTTAAAGAGCCAGTTAATTTCTTCTGGTGATAATGAGGGCGCTTTCTCCAACTCTCTGAGAGTCTGAATATTAGATAAGAAGTCTCTAATAACTTCTAATACTCTTTCCTTATTTATCAAATCTAATAACCGTCTCTCTAGCTCTAATATGCTCATGTTTGACAGCTCTCTGCAGAAGTTTGATTTGATAAATTAGTAAACTCATCTTCTAAAACTATTAACTTGATAAATTTAAATTCATAAATCAGTCTTAGCATTTACCAATATGCCATAATAGAGATCAGAATGTATGCGGTGAAATCTGTAGCGATAGCGGGTGAAGAAAGATGCCAAAGTATCATGCTCCACGACGAGGATCGCTGGGATTTGTAAGAAAGAGGGCAAGTAGAATATATCCACGAGTATCCACATGGCCGCAGATAAATGAAGTAGTCCCCCTAGGCTTCCCGGCGTATAAAGTGGGAATGGTGTCTGTTCAAGAGATATATGAAAAACCGGGCAGCTTCTTCTACATGATATACGGCGCTGGGATGAAAAGGATGGTGGCTGCCACAGTATTAGAAGCGCCGCCTATAAGAGTTATGGGAGTAAGGATATACAAGTTAACATCATATGGGTACAAAACGCTCGGAGAAGTATGGACTCATGAAATTACAGATTTTGAGAGAAAATATCTCGGGAGAAAGGTAACATTACCTAAGGAAGAGACATTAACAGAGGAAGTAGTTAATGAGAGAAAAGAGAAATTCATGGAGCTTGCGAAAGAAGGTGAAGTAGACAGGGTTAGGCTCATCATTAGAACGAGACCTGAACTAACGGGCATTGGTAAGAAGAAACCAGAAGTAATGGAGATTCAAGTGGGAGGGCCCGCGGTTGAAGCTCTTGAATATGCGTTTAGGAAGCTTGGTAAGGAAATAGAAGTAACAGAAGTTCTGCGTCCAGGACAATTGGTTGACATAATTGGAGTCACAAAGGGTAAAGGTTTTCAAGGAGTAGTGAAAAGATTTGGAGTAAAAATACTGCCTCCTAAGACGAAGAAAGAGAAGAGAGCGGTAGGCTCTCTTGGACCTTGGACACCTGGTAGAGTGGCTTGGACCGTACCTAGATACGGACAATTGGGCTTTTTCAAGAGGACTGAATACAACAAGGAGATTCTGGCTATTATTACTGATGATAATATTGAGAAATTAAATCCAAAGGGTGGCTGGTGGCATTATGGTATAATAAGAAACCCAGCAGTAATCATTAGAGGTTCGGCATTTGGACCGCCTAAGAGATTAATTTTCCTGAGGTATGCAATAAGAGCCCCTAACGAAATGAGATCACCCAAAATCCTTGGCATATATTACTCACGCGAACAATTACCAGTCGAATTATAATTATGATATTTAACCTATTAGGGGGAGGGAAATATGAAAGCTGGAGTATACGACTTATCAGGAAGAAGAGTCGAGGAGATAGACTTACCACCAGTCTTTTCTGCTCAAGTTCGACCCGACTTAATATGGAGAGCATATCTAGCTATTATGTCAAGAAAATTTCAGCCTAAAGGAAAGAGCCCAACAGCTGGTAAGAAGTACGTCGTAGAGAGTCCTGGAACTGGTTATGATATTTCCAGAGTATCGAGAACGGGAGGAGGATTTGGTGTGGCTCGTTTCATTGCTCTAGCTGTAGGAGGAAGGAGAGTAAGGGCTCCAAAATCAAATAAGGTAATCATTGAGAAGATTAATAAAAAAGAAAAGTTACGAGCATTAGAAAGCGCTATTGCAGCGACAGCAGATCCAATTCTAATCCAGATGCGTGGCCATAAATTAGGGGACGTTAGAGAAGTTCCGATTATTATCGTGGACGAATTTGAATTATTAAAGAAAACTGCAGAGGTGCGCAAGGTTTTACATAATCTTGGTCTAAAGGAAGATTTAGAAAGAGCTGAAGAGGGTAGACGTATAAGAGCTGGAAAAGGTAAACGGAGAGGCAGAAGATATAAGAGAAGGAAAGGACCACTAATAGTTGTCTCCGGAGAACACGAAGAGATAATTAAAGCGGCGAGAAATCTTGAGGGAGTAGATGTAGTTCCCGTGAACTACTTGAGTATCCCACATTTAGCTCCTGGAGGTCACCCAGGAAGATTAACAATATGGACGAAAAAAGCTATAGAGCTTATTCAGAAGAGAGTAGATGAAAAATGGGCACGCTTGAGAGCCGTTAAGGAGGAGAGAGCCCTCATTAAAGCTACGGCTTGATTAGGATAATACGTATTTAACTTGTTGGTGAGGAGATATGGCTAAAAAACGTGGAATTAAGATAAAAACCAGAGCAGTGATTAGAAGAGCATTAACAATTGAAGATCCTTACAAAATAATAAAAAGAGTCTTAGTTACAGAGAAGGCAATTGAATTAATTCAGAGGGAGAATAAATTAACATTTATCGTAGATCGAAGAGCTAACAAACCCATGATAAAAAGGGCTATTGAAGAGCTCTTTGATGTGGAGGTAGAGAAAGTTAATACGATGATAACCCCTAGAGGAGAGAAGAAGGCAATCGTGAGACTATCTAAAGATTATTCAGCAATAGAAATAGCATCGAATCTAGGAATTCTATAGCTTTTTCCTAAGTAACACTTATTATGATTGGCTGATCGGTAATTTCTCTCTCTATGGATTAGTATTCATCACCTAACAAGGGAGGTTTTCTGTTCCTAACAAAACTATTTTTAGGGGGATACTGCGTGAAATTACTGATCGAAACGGAGAGCTCTCTTAGAGATTACGCTTTGAAAGAACTAGAGATGATATTAAATAAGAAAGGAGAGAAAGATCGGTTCAATGAGAGTCTCATAGTGTATGATACAAAGTCAATCACAGATGATCTGATGATGATCACGCTATTCAGTGAGACAGTTTATAGCTTTTATTTAGAGGTAGGAAGATTTGAGGTAAATGTTCCTGATGATATGTATAGGAAAGCGCTGGAAGTTAATTGGCATGAATTTTGGGATCCCGAACTGACCTTTGCTGTGAGACCAGTCATAAGAGATCAGAGAATTAGTCGAGAGATCGGAGTAAAAGTTGGACAAGCTATAGTTGACAAATTTCTTACCGAGTTAGGTAAAAGACCAAGAGTGAACCTCTCTAATCCTGATATTGAAATTATGGCATGGTTAAAAGAGAACCGATTATTGCTAGCGATTAATCTATGTGGAGAAAACTTGAATAATCCTGAAGCCGTTTTTGCACGAAGCTTACTCATTATTAGCGAGTGGAACTATAGTAAGAGTATGGCTGAGATTTTCTGTGATCATGTAGCAATATCTGCTAGAAGGCTTGCTATCCGAGACCCTTATCGAGAAAAAGTAGCTAGAAGAATTTTCATTAAGACGAAGTTTATTGATAAAGAAAGGGTTCTATATTTGATGAGAAAGAATTGGAGAAAATATGTAGAGAATTTACGAATAAGTTGTTATGAGAGAATTAATAGAATAGATATCGTAAAGCAGGAAAAGCCAGAAATAAGGAATGTTGCTCTGAAAAATATAGAGCAATTGAATGTTGGAAGCGAAGAGTATATCTTATCGAATATGCTATTTGTAATAGAGAAGAAGATAGAAGAGAGGAAATGGTTAGAGAAAATATTTAAAATACTGGAGCAGAACAGAAGCTGGGAAAAGATCTGTCTCTTCATGATGTCGGATGCTTATCCAGGAAAATTAATAGGTGAAAAAGTCTTTGAAAAGAACATTAAATTTAAAGGAATGAGTTGCAAGATAGTCTGTCTTTATAATAAATAGGAGGTATAGAGGTGATATTAAGTATGAGTTCCCAAACAGAGGGCATAGAGAACATTGAGCAAAGAGCTCAAGAACCTGAAAGTATAGGTCGTAAAAGAGTAGTATTAGCCTCTGGTAAGCGTAAAACGGCGATAGCTAGAGCCGTCATAACTACTGGGACTGGAATTGTTAGGATAAATGGAAGAAGACTGGAGGCTATTGAGAATCCTTGGGTAAGAGCGATTATAGAAGAGCCGCTATTATTAATCGGCCCACTAAGGAGCAAAATTAACATTCGAGTTAGAGTGAGAGGAGGCGGTGTTTCTGGACAAGCTCAAGCCGCCAGAATAGCTATTGCAAGAGCTATTGTTAAATATTTCAATGACCCAAGAATTGAAGCATTGTTCAAGGAGTACGATAGATACATGCTCGTCGGTGATCCGCGGCGTAAAGAGATGAAGAAGTTCGGTGGACCAGGGGCGCGTGCTAGATTCCAGACTAGCTATAGATAAACAATTAGAATGCTGGCTAGTGCTGATGTTAAGGAATAATTGTTGTCATGGATAGGCTAATCAAATATAATAACAATCTCAAGCTTTCCAGATGCGGTAGACCATAATTTACATAAATAGCGCTTTTAGGCAAATTTTTTCCAGTAACCAAAATTTCTACTTTTTGCTTGTATAGATTAATATTATCATCAAATAGTTTTGGATTAAGGAGTTAGGAGGTAATTTTATGACGGAGCGAAGAGGAATAGCTATTTGGTTTGCTAAACCATTAAGAATAGCTATTCTTGAAATTCTTGAGAAACACTATGGAAGGGTTTCAGAGAGCGTGTTGAAAGAAGAGTTAAAAAAAATATACGGAGAGGTTTCTTCAATAGCGCTCAATAGAGCTCTAATGCAGTTAGAAATTAATGGTCTTATACACGTAGAAGTTGGTATGCCCAAAGAGCGCATTATTGAACGAATAACGAAGGAGAGAAGGTATTTCAGTGTTGGGGAAGATTAGATTAGAGGTGCATTAATTGGAAAAGAAAGCAAAAGCACTTCTAATTCCTCTAGCTTCTGAAGTAGTCCCTGAGGAATTAACGCTTGAGTTACTCAAGGAAATTGCCAGAAAAAGTAAAACAGCGAATGCTGTGGCTTTCGAGATAATTCCTGAGATAATTAATGAAAGAAATCTTGAGAGGGAGATATCCCTAATAAATTCACTAGTAAAGGATTTTAATTGCATTATTCTCATGCATTTGACTGGGGGAACAAGTAAGCTCGCACTAGAGATCTTAGTCAATCTAACACAAACAAAACCCTTCGCAATATGGGCTCACGGAAGTTTTAACTCTCTTGCAAGCGCTTTTAATACTAAACTAAAGGTTCAATCTCTCTTAAATGTCTCCATTCCCTTACCCATCATTTATGAAGATATAAAGGCATTGGAAGAATTTGCTTTACTAGCAGAAGCTGTCGATTATGTTTATCAATCTCACAAAATATTGTTAATAGGTCCTACCACTGGTATTCGAGTTCCCAAAGGTTATCATGTAACACAAAGTCTTAGATTAAGAAATTTGCTTAAACCCGCAAAGGAAGAAGAAGTTATGGAAGTATTTGAAAGAATAAAGAAGTGGCTACCTAGTGAGGAAATTTCTAATAACGAGGAAATTATTAAGGCACTGACTATTTATATTAACATAAAGAAAATTTTAGCCTCGCTTAGTGAAAAGAAAAAAGGAACAAAGCTTGCTACTATAGAATGTTATAATCTCATGAAATACTTTAATGTGGCACCATGCTTAGCAGTATCTTTATTACTGGATGATGGGTATATAATAACATGCCAGAGAGATATTCCTTCTCTTTTTGGATTCTTACTTTTAAAGAAAATTACGGGTCAAAGTATCTGGTTAGCGGATATAAGTAAAATATTATGGGAGGATAGAGTTGTTGTTTTTTCTCATTCATGCGCAGATCCAAAACTAGCCGTTTCTGATGATAAGATAGTGATAAAGAAACATCCGCTAAAAGGAGTTTATGCCACGTTATATGTTCCGTTAAAGGTTGGAATAGATGTCACTATTGTGCAAGTAGATATACTAAAAAATGAGTTAATCTGGTTTGAGGGAAAGATTGTAGGGCCAGATAAACCATATGAGAATATAGAAACCACACAAGCGAGTGTGAAATTATCGGAAAGAGATTTTATTAATCTTATGAATAAGAATGTGGGCTCACATTTTCTCTTGGTTTATGGACGTTGGGGTAAGACGATAGACAAGGTTAATGAACTATTAAAGCAAGTGAACATCTTGAGGGAGTTAAAGGGACGGTAAATCATAGTGCCTATGATTCCGTATAGCTATTTATTATTAAAGATAGGGAGTTTAAGAAAACGGCGAGTGCGGTGAAATATATTCCACTATCAAGTATAATAGCAGCTCTAGGTTTTCCATTTTCTAAGGCAATTCTATTTATCTCTTGTATGACATACTTTGCGAAGCCATCAAACAAGATAATCACGAATAATATAATTGTTGCGAAGCCCAGAAATACGCTTAGGATCCGATACTCATCATTATTCTTGAGATAAGCTACAGTTGTCATTACAATAGTGACTAAAAGAAGCAGGAATACTAAGTTTAGTGTTGGTACTCTGGTGGTAATAATATGTACAGCCTCTATAGATATCACGGAATTATTTCTAAGATAAATCAATTTTAGCCAAGGTGTTACTAAACCTAAACCATAAAGCAATAATGTGAAAAGAAAAAGCAATAACCCAGCAGTTCTTCGAGCCATCTAATGCGCCTTTAGTACAATCATTGATTCATGTTCGAATTTTTGGGAAATAAAAGGTTTTTTCTAAACTCCTCTATTTCTTTCCTCCTTTTTTCTTCACGTAAGAGAAGTTTTAGCTTTGCGGGAAGTACTTTTAATATGTAATACTCATCATTCATTCTTTTGACTTTGCGAAGGTTAATCACTAATACTCTTAGCTCTTTAAGCTCCTTAAACCTGGTTTCAATAATAGCGATATCATATCCTAGTTCGTCTCTCCTAACATCTGTAATTGTCCCAATCTCAATACCATCATGAGTACGTACTTTTTTGCCTATAAGCTTCCTGCTAAACATTTTACCAGTCCTTACATATTAATCTAATATAGGCTCTCTTTTCTCGCTATTGAATTATAGAACAGAAGTTAAGAAATAAATTATTAAGAAAGCAAAGCGGCGATTACTGCCTTAGCCGTATGAAGCCTATTTTCCGCCTGATCCCATACTACACTATGATCAGATTCGAATACTTCCTCAGTAACTTCTTCGTGCCTTGGAAGACAATGCATGAATATAAAGTCGTCAGCTGCGTGTTTTACTAGATCCCAAGTCACTCTGAAAGGTTCAAAGACCTTTATTCTTTCCTTAGCCTCAGCCTCCTGTCCCATACTAACCCAAACATCTGTATATATGACATCAGCATCTTTTACAGCCTCAATAGGATCATTTGTAACTATTATTTGAGCACCACTACTATTCTTCTTCACTAACTTATTAGCTAGCTCTAAAACTTCTTTACTAGGTGTATAACCTTCAGGAGATCCGATACGGATTTCTAAGCCGAGGATTGCGGCACCAAACAATAGTGAGTGAGCCACATTATTATCTCCGTCACCTACGAACGCAACTTTAGTGTCTTCAAAACCTTTTTTCTCAAGAATAGTTAGATAGTCTGCTAGAGCTTGGAGAGGATGGGAATAATCGCTGAGAGCGTTTACGACAGGAATTCTAGCATATTTAGCCATTTCTTCAAGAGTAGAGTGCTTATATACTCTGGCAATAATAATGTCCACATAACGATCCAATACCCTACTAAAATCCTTTACTGGCTCGCCTCGAGCTAACTGAGTCTCACTTCTCGGCATGTATATGGGATGAATACCGAGATGAGCACATGCTACTTCCAGGGAAGTTCTTGTTCTAGTGCTAGGTTTTTCAAAGATCAATGCTGCGGTTTTCCCAACAAAGTAAGCATGAGGTTCGTTTCTCATCTTCTTTTTCTTAAAATCCTTTGATAACTCAAGTAAATACATTATCTCTTCGCGGCTGAAATCCGCTAATGTTAAGAAGTCCCGGCCAGTCAGTTTCATAGTTAATCACCTGCTTATCAAAATTTAAAAGATACGAGAATAGCTGCTACTTCCTTAAAATGGTAGAATGTTATTTATATAGCTTAGTCCATTATATCGACTTGAGTATTTCTTCTCTAGTGCGCTTTAAGATTTTATACGGGCCTAAGCCTCTTTCTCGAGCTATGAGAGTTATTCTGATTTCAGATTTCTGACGAACTTGGATGGGTGGCACAATTGTAAGTCCTCTTCGTAGGGGAGGAATTAATTGAGGAATTCGGAATTCAAATCTCCTAACTTTAGCCCTAATTTTATCACCCACGCGAATTACTAATTTGCTATTCCGTCCTCTAAGAATCCTATTTTTGACATCATAATGAAACTTGTCATTATATAGTTGGGGAACGGGGCACCGGGCATCTATACTTCCTATTGTGACATAAACGTCAGATTGTGTGACCTCTGCAATAGTGCCTTCTACAACTTCGTCCTCGATAGGCCGAAAAACCAATAACGAGGCTTCTGTATCAAAGTAGACTTCAGGGGTCTTATAGAATATTTTCCCCACTTCGCTTGTCTTAGCATCAATTACCGCTATCACTAATCCTATGTTCTCTATAACTGTTCCTTCTAGACGTTTCCGAAGGGTATCCAGAATAACGTCGTCCAAGTTCTTTGAGGGATCAAGTTTATCGGGGCTTATTGGCACTGTAATTGCCGCCTTTATAAGAAAAAACATTTTGTCTCTCCTCAGCATGCCATTCGCTTAGTGGAATGATTAAATTGTAAGGATATACATTCAATGCTTAACACAGAGCATTAAAAAATAATGCTGGAATTATAAAAGTTAGTTTATGGTTCAAGAGTTTCTGGATCCCGGGGGAATAATACAGCTTCCCTAACATTCTTAAGATCCAGGATAAGCATCGTTAGTCGGTCTAAACCGATTGCGAAGCCTCCATGTGGAGGCATACCATATTTAAATGCTTTAAGATAGTAACCGAATCTTTCTGGATCCAGTCCTTTTTCTCTCATTTGTTTAACTAAGATTTCGTATCTATGCTCCCTCTGACTTCCAGTGGCGATTTCCATTCCTTTGTAGATTAAGTCTATACTCTTAGTGACAATTTCGTCTCCGGTGTTAATCTCATATTTCATGGTATAGAATGGTCTAATTTCCCATGGAAAATCTGTGATGAAAAAGAAATCAGATCCTGTTCTTTTCTTTATTATCTCTCCTAAGTATTTTTCTCCAGTATGCGGAATTTCCTTTCCTTCTAGCGGAATTTGTGCTTGTTTTAAGAGCATAACTGCTTCTCGATAGCTCATTACTGGAAATGGTTTTTCGGGGATCTCTGGTGGATCTTTACCTAGTAGTTCAAAGATTTTTTCTCCCTCGATCCGGACTTTTCTAATAATATATATAACGATGTCTTCTAGAAGATCCATTAGATCTTCGACATCATTAATCCATGCCATTTCAACATCTAATGAGGTAAATTCGGTTAAGTGACGTATGGTATATGAGGGTTCAGCTCTAAATGCTGGGCCTATTTCGAAAACGCGCTCTAAAGCCCCAGCCATAAGCTGCTTGTAGAGCTGGGGACTTTGTCTCAAATAAGCTTTTCTCTTAAAATAATCAACTTGAAAAACATTAGCTCCTCCTTCAGCGACATACAAAGCTATAACTGGAGTATGTATTTCTACGAAATTATTGCTTAAGAGAAACTCTCTAAACGAATTAACTATTAATGATCGTATCTTAAATATCGCAGCATTTCTCAATATTCTAAGATCAAGTGTACGATACCTAATACGCTTATCTAACTCTGTTGTCTCCTTAAAGAGATCGATAGGTAAAGGTGCCTCAGCTGGAACAACATACACTGACTGAGGAACAATCTCGAAGCCCTCAGCGGTATTTGCTTCTCTGATTATGCCATCAACGATAATAGCTGATGCTGGGTTTAATTCCTTAGCCAATCTGATTAGATCATCGCTCACTTCGCCTTTTTTAAATATGACCTGCAATTCTCCTTCTCTATCTCTTAATCTAACGAAAACAATCTTTCCAAGATCTCTTATCCTAATAACCCAACCAGCAACTCTGACTCTCTTTCCTCTCATATCTGGGGAGATCTCATTAGAAAAATACTTTAATTTTCTCAAAAAGAACACCTGCTTATTCTTGACAGTGAATTACTCATGAGAACAAAAATTAATTAATGTTTATCCTCAGGAATAATCATGAATCAAGTACGTGATTGAAATAATCGTTTACTCATCAAGATAGGCTAGTATAGCAGCGAAATAGAGAGTTTCAATGAAAATTATGCGAATTAAGGTATTTTCTAAGCCACCAGTGATAAGGAGGGTCAAAAATGAAAAATACAAAGAAGCTTCTAGTAGAGGGGTATTTAGCGCTTTTGGATGGGGATTATGATAATGCAGAAAACCTTTATCGGAAGCTATATGAAATGAATCCTCAGAATGCTTGTATAATAAGTAATCTCGTTCTGGTTCTGATAAGGAGAGGGAAATATTTTGAAGCTAGGGAAATACTTAAGAAATTTTTAGAAAATGAGAGAGTTAGAAAGAAGTGGAGGGAGTTAGACGAACTGAAAAACATGTTCCTTATGTATTTGCTTATAGAGTTCTTGCTTGGGGACTTCCCTTCAGCTGTTGAATTATTTGAGGAGACCTATTTTTATGACCTCTTTTCTTGTCCTATCGAATGGGAGCTTATCCCAAATATGGAGATTTCACTAGAAGATTTACTCGAAAGATACGATGATGAGGAACTTAGCAAACTTCAGAGACTACTAGCTACAGAAAAGGATGGCTTTGTTGTCTTTCCATTTCCGAGAGATGCTAGAAAATTTCTCTATCTAATCCTGAATAAAGCAATGGAAAAAGGAAATTTCCCAGACGCCACCAAAGCAATGATCTACAGGATCTTCACAGTGATTTGTCTATCATTAGGGAAAATCAACGAAGCATCTAATGCAATAAAAAAATTGCCAAGGGATGATACATTTTCGCTTCTTACTACTGGTAAATTTGAGTATTGTCGAGGCGATTTAGAGAAAGCTTACAATATTTTCAAAAATGTAATAAAACGAGAAGATTTCAAGCAAGATTGTAACAAAAATAAGAGGGTTTCAGCTATAGCTTATCATAATCTAGGGGTTATTCATATTAGGCATGGGGATATTGAGAAGGGATTAAGAATCGTAAATAAGGCATTAAAAAAGGATGCTAGCTGTATCCCGTGCTGGTATACACGAGCATGGGCTTTATACCTAAGCGAGAGATGGAGCGAAGCAGAGCAGGCATTTAAAGCATTATTACAGCTCAATAAGACGAATCCCCGTATATGGTATGGATTAGGACTTTCATTACTCATGAGAGGTAAAAGGCTAAAGGGTCTTGAAGCATTACTAAAAGCCATTAAGCTTAGTCCGCAGAGTGAAACGTTTAGTTTCGCTATTGAACTTGCTAGAGCAGTATTGGAAAGCTTTGGTGTGAAACATGAGCATCACTAGAGCTACTGCTAACGCAGCATTCATAGCTTGGCTTTCTCTTAGTTTCTATATTCTTCTTAAAACAATAGAAAGTTTGATAACAAAGAGTTTTACCGAATTTATTACAATAACTAGTTTTGCAACGAGATATGTTAACTACATCCAGATACTAATTAATATGCTCAATAAATCCCAACTCTTAATAAGTTCCAAAGTTATATTAATGAGTATCACACTAATCCTTGCCTGTATACTAATCTCTCTTTCCTCAGAGACCTTGTCAGAAGTTTTCTTGCAAGCGATTATTTACAATGCTATCTTTATTGCTATCTCAATTTACAACGATATGAGCATGTTTGTCAGTTCTTTTTCTAATTTCAATGAAATTATCCGCTACGCCACGAAAATTTTCCTCGAGAAATACCTAAGCACTCTGGTATTCGGGGTCATAATTATTTTATTAATTTCAATAGTCCTGCGCTTTCTTCTATTAAGAGGAGGAACTTAATGCTCGAAATTTATAAATTCACAAAAGTAATGCTTTTTATGAGAGTAATGGGTTTTTCTTGTTCAAGCATCAATACAGAATCTTTTGAGGGATATTAGATGGAGCTTGATAAAATACCCGAAAAAGAGGGGCTGGTCATAATTCTTGCTGAAAAACAAGAGGGCGTGCTATCACATGAGGGGCAGGAAAAAGAGCTAAGAAATACTGGTAAGATAATAATAGCGAACGCTACTGATAGTCCAATTTATGATCTAGAGTTGCTATTAAAAAACTTTGAAAAGACAAGTCTAGAAAAGAAAATATTTGTAGGATTCGTTCCGAAATATGATCCTTCTAAAGGACCTAAAGAGATAGACTATAAGATAAAGGAGATCGCCAGGGCTATCTCGATCACAGAACAATTAGTGCTTCCAGAGGATTTCGCACGTCCAGTTGCTCTTATGCGTGAGGATATTCCAATAAAGATCAGATTTTCAATCAAGAATATTACGGATAGGGAGTTTACTATAACCCTATCTAAGCCCATCCCCGAGCAGATAAAGATAACAAATCTTCCCTCCTTAGAAACAGGCAATGCGAGAATTGAGGACTCCAGACTAATCATTGAAGGGTTTGTTATTAAGCCACATGAAGAAACCACAATCACTGTCGAAGGGACACTATCTGCTCAGAGTGAAGAAGCTTTTAGATCTGGAGTTGTTGTATACCGCTACTTCTGTGAGGGACTCACAATAAGCGGACTTGATGTAGAGGATGTAAGGGGGGTATTGAACGTTACTCATCATGTGGATAAAACCGAAAGGTTGGAGCAGAGAGGGATATGGGATTACTATATAATTGTTGATAATAGGAGTAAGGCGGCAATAAGGGTAATTGCAGAAATCGGTGTGGCAGAGGGAAAAATATTATCACCAGAAGAAGGTGGAACTGAAATTAAAGGATCAATCGAGAGGAAGATACCGGGAAAGAGAGATTATGATACAATCGTTTGGGAACCAGTTATTGTTAATCCTACTGAGACGGCGAAGATAGGACCATTCACTATAGCACATGAAGCAGAGCCAAAATTAGTTACCGATTTAAAGGTGTGGATTCTCCCAGAGGTTATTAAAAGAACTGCTGGAGAGTTTAGAATAGAGGATATAGAAATTCCTGTCGTGTGGGGTAGGATAACTAAACAAGTGAAGGTGGAGCATCCGCCTTATATCAAAGGATTAACTGAACACCAACTTGTTGGCCACTTGTCAGAGAACATGCATACAGTAATTCGCGTAGACAATCTCGGGAGTGCGTCATTAGATAGAGTCGTGATAACAGATAAAATACCAGCGGACTTCAAGGCCCCAAGACCAGTTAATATTAAAGTATATGCAGTAAAAGGAGGTGGGGAGTTCGAGTTACCGCCCGAGATGGTTCAAATAGACACAATTCCTCAAGATCCGGATCCATCCAAAGAGCATACCATAAGAATAGCAATTAGTGGTTTTAAAGAAGTCTTGGGAGAGCCGTTATTAAGAGGAGAATCCATAGTTGTCCGATACGCATTCCAATCTGTTGACCCTAAGCCTGGGGTAATATATGAATTCCCAGCTGAAGCAGAAATAGCTTTCACGCCTGATACGAGACCATTAAGAATAACTCTTGACGAGGTTCCGAAATTAGAAACTATGGAAGCTCTGAGAAAGATTACTAAGAGTAAAGAGGTTGAGCAAGGAGAGAAAGAGAATGAATACATAGTAATAGTCACCTTGAAGAATGAGGGAGATCTGCCCGTTCAGAATTACGAATTCATCGAGCGTATACCAGAAACATTCGAATTTGTGGCTGAGAAAGCAGAACCTGTTGCTGAGAGTATAGAGGAAGTAATCGGTGGCTTGGAGGTTAAATGGATCATTAAGGAAATTCCCGCGAAGTCTGAGTATAAAATTAAGTACACAGTAATTGGAAAACCGGGTCACAAGGTTTCCGAATTACTAAAGATTGTCGAATAAGTATAAAAGAAAAATAAAAATTCCCTTAAACATTTCTTTCGATAACACGTTTTTTAATAACCTTTATAATTGTATTAAACGATGAGCATTGAGAGCTACTCCGATCGGTACAATAACTAATGCTATAAATAAAATCCACAACATGTCTATCTCGCCTTCTGGTGGTGTTACTAACTTTCTTCTTGTAACATCTATTGTTAATGAAGGACAGGATATTGATGCTTTTTCAATGAGCTCGCCTTTTACTCGTGTAAGATATATTGTGAACGCATCAAAAGTATATTCCTTCTCTTTTCTGAACTCTATCAAAACCCAGAAGCGAAAAGTTGTATTAGCCCCGATATAACTTATTGAAACGGTCACATTGGTACCTTCCCGCACTGACCTTACGCTAGAGAACACTAGTGGAGAGTCATTCCTAATACTCAATATGAGAACATCTCTTGGAATTACCATGCCAAATGATATATTGACTAGAGTCCACGTTGTAGGATTATGGATTATTAAAAAGAGGTAAACAGGTTCCTTAGCATAAATTTTTGAGGCATTAAAAACTCTATATGCAAGAATACTTGTTTCTTCCTCGGTGATTTCTATAGCAGAATCGGCCGTAATTGTTCTTGAACTTACGAAGACAGGGGATGTAAGAATAAAAATGATAAAAATGAGTAGAGCGTATTGATGAAATTTCTCACAAGGCATTTTTTCTTCTGCCCTCCTAATAACTTTAACTAATTTTTATCGTAATTGATGAACGCGAAACAGAGGAAATGATTCCGCATTCAACCTAGCCTATGATTGGTGGTTCTTCAGGAGACTTTGATAATCTATAAGCTTTGTCTTTTTGCACAATGATGTCATCCTCCAGTCTGATACCTCCTTTCTCCTTTATATAAATTGCGGGTTCTATTGTAAACGCCATACCTGATTTAAGTACTTGCTTTGGAGAAGATAGAAAGCTAAGCGCTGGTCCTACATCGTGAACTTCGATTCCTAATGGATGACCTAAGCCATGCGTGAAATGTTTCTCTGGGTCATAACCGTACTTCTTAATAACTTCGCGGGCCACTCTGTCGGGTTCTTTAGCGGGCACGCTTTCCTTTATAACACTAATACTAGAATCCTGGGCCTCTCGGACAACCTCATAAATTCTCTTAAACTCGGTATCCACATTATTTGTAAAGAATGCTCTCGTGATATCAGCACACATCCCAGCAAACCTTATTCCAACATCTATGTATCCTACCTCTCCATTTTTTAGCTTCTTATTGGATGTTTCATGGTGAGGATTTGCGCTGTTCTTTCCAAAAGCTACTATTATCTCAAAGGCTGGTTTTCCTACCATGTAAATTTCCTTATAGAGCATAGCTGCTACTTCCCTTTCGCTCATTCCCACTTTAATATGATCTAACGTAGCATCAATTGCTCTTAGTGTGTGTTTTACAGCTTCTTCTAAGGCTTTTATCTCAGCAGAAGTTTTGATACTTCGTAGCTCATAAACAAATTTATGCGAGGAACGGATTTCGATGCCATAAAGTTCGGTCAAATTTAAGATAGTCTTCGCATGACCGTATAAAATTCTGGATGCATGGCTAGAAAGCATAGGTGGTGCGATATTTAGTAATAATGTCTCGCCTCTAATCTCTCCAAGCAACTCAACTAGTTTATTGATAAAATCTGTTGAACCATAATAAGTGACTACCTCATCAATATGGGGGCGTTTAACCATACTCTCTTCAAGTCTACTTACCAAGACCTTTAAACTGTCCCTAGTTAATAAGGCAACGGTGGTACCATAATATGATGAGTTCAACAAGTAGTCTAGATTCGCATCATTACCACTAGATATTACAAGCCAGCCGGCATAATCAAACTTTTTTAAGAGCTCAATTGCTCTTTCTTTTCTAGACTTAGCAACTTCGTCATTTAACAAAGAAACACCTCATAGGAGTGTTTCTATAATGAGTGAAGAGGACATATCCAAATGGTTCCCAGTATTGATATTTGAATCAGTTGATTTACATAAGAAAAGAAGCCTTATAATTACTCTTTTGAAAGTTATCTCTCTCTCCATAATAATTTCACTGGCGACAGCATTCCCGCTATATCTGATTTTCGGAACGGGGGAGGAAGCAGCCATATTTAAGGAAAGCACATTGGGAGAAGAAGCAGCGTTACTTAATCTAGCCTTTTATATTTCTCTTGTGGTACTATTTTCGGCCATTCTGTATCTGTTAATAAAGAGTAGAAAAATCAAGCTAATTGGTTTACTACAAGTTCTTTTTCTATCATACATAGCTGCTAGTATGGCATCAATTATCGTGCCGATTTGGCTTATAATACTCGTAGCGTCCCTCTCGATGGCATTTGGATTCTTTAATCTTCTCTTAAACATATTTATAAAGTGGTTTGGCTTAATCTCCTATGTCTTATTTATAGTATTTGGAGTATTACAAGCCATTGCATTATTGAAGGAGGGGCTTACAAGACTGCGCAATTATACACTTTTATTATCTGTTACCTGGGCTGGCTCGTTAGTTGGATTATTTATGGGCTTCTATACTCCTCTAATTCTTATGATTGGCTTCGCAATTTATGATATCTTTGCCGTGTTTAAAGGTCCTATTAAGAAGATTTCAGAAGAATTATCAAAAGTTTTTCAAAATAGAGAAGAGCGGGCATTAATGCTTGGTCTGGGAGATATCTTTTTTTACTCAATGGCCGTAAGCTATGCCCTTGCATATATTGATGAAATAACTTCATTAATTGTAGGTATCGCTATTGCATGTGGAGTAGTTCTAACCGGAGTGTTGTTAGCTAGAATAGTTGAAGAGAATCAGAACGTTTCCTTACCAGCTTTGCCCATTCCCTTGACCTTAGCTCTCTTAGTAATCTTCATAAAGCTCTGTATGATAAGAGTTTAGAAGAATTTTCTATTTTTTCTCTCAAAATCCCTTATAGAGTTCTTAATGATGGGACAATATATAAAATCACAACTCATTTGCATCTTCTTACAGAAAATTTCTGGGGGCATTAATGATTTAACTTCGCCATAATAACATACGAGCCGAAAGTGGCTCCAAATGATGTAATATAATGTTCTCTCCAGATCTTCTTTCTTAAAATCTGGGGGAAGAAAACCTAGTCGTATTAGTGCTAATATATTATTTTCACTCATAACCTTATTCTACCTCCATTCCAATGAGTGCTTTCTCTTTATACTTCCTAAATAATTCCTCGAATTTTTCAAAATTATACAAAGGAGAGATCTTTCTCGGGTTTCTTTTTTTACAGGATGGGCAGAAAAGATCATTCTCCCTATAAATCAAAGGAGTTCCGCAAATACTGCATCTCGCGGCTACGACTCCGAAGCTTTTTCCCACCAAGCTCACACCAAAAGGCGGATAAGCATCTATCGTCACATGACCTAAAATTTTATCACCAACTTTCAGGAGAGTACTAACAGATTCTGTTCTAGTCCCTAATTGAGATATGTGGATTAACCCTGAGAAAGGAGGTATAAGAGGAATGAATCTCAGATCCTTATCTCTACGTTTAATTACAAAGTAAATCTTTACCTGCGCGATACTGTCGCCAGAGGATATTACCTCTGCTAGGACTATATCATTCTTCTTTGGGAGTATAGGGCTCTTAATAGGTTTTACACATACCATTTTCTTACTAGTATCGTATATAACGACTCCTAAAATGCGAGCATATATTCGTCCATTAGATACATACGTGCCTTCTCCAGCGATATATTCTCTTACATCTCCCAAAAATTCCCCTGGTACAACAATTTTGAGATTCTCTATCCTCTCCAACTTAGATTTCCTCCTCATAGAATTGTATGCGCTCGCCTCTTTCAAGAGCCTCCTTTATAATTCTACCTATCTTACCGCGTTTATCAATTCTAATGGTTCCTGATTTCCCGATAATATCAGCAAAGAGGAATCGAGATCCTAGATAAGCTGAAACGGTTTTTCCTCCATGAGCTTTACCGAAATCAAAGATGTATGCTTTTTTCTTAACCCTAATAACATAAGGTAACGGCATCCCCCTAGCAGTTTGTATCTCCTCTTTTTCCTCCTCAGTACCATATAATTCCCGCGTAGCTTCCTTACTAACCGGCACAACGAAAGTTCTCTCACCGAATGTATATATCTCGTACATAGGCTTGTTTGATAGAAAATCATATACTAATACTACTGGTCTAGCTAAATCTTCGCTTTGGAGACCATGAGGCACTTTCACCACTGTTTTAAGTGCTAGAACTCGGCTTACTTCACCCTTATACATGAAGATAACGGTATCTATTATTGAAGGGATCATACCTAATTCTACTTTTCCTATAAAGCGCTGTATCGCATCAATAGCGGTGGTAGCATGAATAACTCCTACCATCCCAACCCCTGCTAATCGTAAATCAGCGAAGAGTTTAAAGTCTTCTGGGTTTCTCATTTCATCAAAAATTGTGTAGTCAGGCCTAGATAGCAACAAAATATCATGTATTTCCTCCGGGGTTCCGAATGACTTAGAGTAACTCGTTATCTCTCTGGGTAGAATCATATCTCGGGGGGCTTCAATAGTTTTCACAATCTTACCTTTCCGCATATAAAATTCTGCTAATGCCTGTGCGAATGTTGTTTTACCCATTCCAGGAGCGCCAGCTATGAGAATACCTTCTGCTCTATAAAGAAGTCTATTGATCAGTTTTTCTGGAAGATTGTAATCCTCTAGTTTGAGTCTCTTAACAGGCCTAACAGCAGTTATTTCTATGGCGTCTGAAAAAGGAGGTTTCGTAATAATAATCCGTAAATCTTCTAATTGAATAATAGTGGAAGATGATCTTTCTATCTCAACAAATCCCCGTATATCAGTTCTCCTTACTTCCTCTATTATCTCTCTTATTAATTCATCTATCTCCTCTTTTGTCATCGGCTTGTCTCTTAATATTACAAATTTCCACTCTCCTGGTCTGCCTTTCTTAGCCATGGGTCTTACTCCTTCCTTCAGATGAACAGATAATGTATCCTCATCAAAGAAATCTCTTATTCTCAACGGTTTTCCAGAAGGTTTCTGACGTTTGATCAGCATAGAATTAATGCCGGCTGCTTTAGCTATTTTATATAATGTCTCATTGCTTGTTAGCAAAATAGCATTCATATCTTTTGCTGCGGCTAAAGCTATCTCATCTATTGAACTATAAGGTCTAGTGTCATGGAAAATATACTCAATATCAGCTCCTAATTCTCTTAATCGCAATAATTCCTCTATCCCAACGATTCCTTCTTCGAGACCTTGACTTGCCATTTGCTTCAGCTTATTAATAATAGCCCATGGAATGTAGAATTTACCTGTCCTAAGTAATTCAAGCATCATCGTACTTCTGAGTGCCCCAGATAGTATTAAACTAAGATCAACTACGTACCTCCTCCTACTAACATAGGTATTTTCTGACATTCGTAGACACCCTTGCAATACTTTCAATTACTCATATTTGAAGCATATCCTAACTAATCAGGTTAGCTATTTTAATTTCACTGATACTATTAAAATGTATGAAGAAGTAGGGGGTAAAGTTAATTGCTCTCCACTCAAGATCTTCATCATCTTCTCTCAGAAGGCCAGACTCCGATCATCGCTCTGAACCGCTAGTAAGGTATTCAATAATAGTTCACATAACATCATAGGGCGAAATATAAATTTTATAATCGCTCAAACTTACTTTTAACAGAAAGCTACGAAGCAGTATTCTGAGAATGAGATATGGTGACTGCATTGGTTTCTTGGACTGAAAAACTAAAAGATTTTATAAAAGTATTCAGAATTCCATTAGCCGCAGCGATTAATTTTATAGCATTATTACTCATAACTCTCATTGCTCTCCTGATAAGATTATACCCTCTAATAGCTTATGGACCATCTCTTAGAGCGTATGATACTTTTATTCAGTTTGAAGCTGCAAGGTTTATTGAGGAACATGGTCTTAAAGAATTTCTAACTGCCATAGACTATATGGTATGGTACCCCTGGGGTAGACGGTGGAACGTGTTATATATTGGGGTTCCACTAACGGGTGCGCTTATTCACAAGCTATTAGCACTCTTAGGCTATGAAGTTGATCTCCTATCAGTAGTAGTTGTTATTCCTGCAATCTTTGGCAGTCTTACAGTGATTTGGATTTACCTTATTGCAAAAGAACTTAAAAGCTCGCGAGCTGGGCTATTTGCCGCCTTCTTAGCAGCAGTAAGTCCAGGGCTCATACAGAGGACTCTTGTTGGTTTTTATGATAATGAGGCGATAGGTATATTCCTGATTTTCCTAACATTGTATCTCTTTATAATGGCGTATAAGAGGGAATCTGCTATTCTAGCTGCATTAAGTGGGATTACGCTAGGTTTGCTTGGATGGACGTGGGGTCTATATAGGTATATAGTCGATTTACTGGCATTATTTATCATAGTTCTATGGATATTAGGCAAGTTAGATGATAAGGTAGCCCTTACATATACCATTGCAACACCCATTACCCTTGGCCTCATAGCTATTCTTCCAAGGAATTATGGTATACTGCTGAGGGCTGATGGCTTACTTGCTCTTCTAGCACTTTTCATAATAATCATTAATTATCTGGCTTCTTTCATTGGAGAAGCCTTACCGGGTGGTAAAAGAGAAGCATATAGGTATATATTAGCTGTAGGGCTTACGGGCATGATAATTTTAACAATATATCTCTACGCCACAGGACAACTGATCACACTAGGTGGGAAGTTCTTAAGCGTTATTAACCCAGCCCTAAGAAATGCCCTACCAACATTCAGTAGCGTTAGCGAAAACCAGCCAGCTTCTTGGGGCACTATATTCTTCGGAGCCTTTGCAATTATTATTTTTGCTCCTATTGCAATTAATTATGCCCTAGAGAAAAGAGATCCCGATTCTATCATGTTACTACTGATAATGTTAACGGGTTTCTACTTTGCCGCGAGCATTTCCAGATTCATTGTAGTAGCGGCGCCAATATTAGCGATACCAGCGGGAATAGCTATTGATTATATCTTAGATCCATTTACAATAGCGCTAAGAAAGGAATGGATCTTACACCCCATAAGACCAGTTAGATTACTAACTGGAGAGCTAAGATTACCCAGGAGTGAGGCGGTAGTCGCGTATATGATTATAGGAATGGTGCTTCTTCTTTCTCTCTATAACGGAGTAATTGCTATTAAGGGATTCTCATCTTATGATATCAGTAGTGATGAATTAAAGGTCTTTGAATATCTCAAACTTTATGCAAAACCAACAGACGTAGTATTAAGCTGGTGGGATTATGGTTATAGGCTCAGGGCATATGCTAATGTAACAACACTAGCTGATAATGGCACAAATAACTCTACCCAGATGGGGATTGTGGGAGCAATGCTGATACTGCCGGATAATGAGTCGATAAAGTTATTGAGAGCGTATAACGTTAAATGGATCGTAGTTTATACGGTTGATCTATTCAAAGCAATTTGGATGATAAGAATTGCAGAAAAATATGCGCCACAATATAATATAACTGAGGAGAAATACTTTGATAAAGAAAAAAGTGTTTATAAGAGACCGTTTTTTGATAGTTTACTATGGAAGCTCCTTGCTTATGGAGAAGAACCATCAACGGTCTCTAACTGGCTTAGAGTAATAGCAGAAGAGTCCCTTAGACAGAATCCTTCTGGGCTTATTCCAAGCCAACTAGTGTACTTTAAGCAGATTATTGCTGGAGATCAAGTAAAGTTATACAAAGTAATTTACAGAGATGAAGTTATTCCGCCGCAACCTGTGAAAGGAGGGAATGAGACTATCGAAGAAAGAGCCCAAATAGAGGCCTCCATTAGTTATAAATCGGTATTTCTAACAAGCTCAGAGGATATTCTCCAATTAATGCTAAGGGAAGAATTTCTTATGGTTAAAGAATAGTCTATAACACCCCATATTTTCTTCCAAAGTTTATTTCTTTAATAACTTGTCAAGATATAATTTCAACTGATGAGCTTTACAAATCCTTCCAACAGCGGGGAATCCGCATATCTGGCATTTATTTATTTTTACATCTTTACGAAATAATTGCTCTTTCATAGCAATTCTCTCGCTAAACCGTAAGACATTATGCAACGTTCCAGGATGTTCTCTTTCTACTTCACTTAACCATATACGGATATTCCACCGCATTGCCTCGGTTGCATAAGGGCAAGGGACATCGTTATATTCTATACCGGTAAGATGAGCATAAAGTGTAATTTCTCTTTCTGGTATTTCCCTAAACGGTTTCACTCTGGGCACTACATTTTCTGCAAGTTTTCTCGGTCTGGGATCCATTTTAAGGAGGTTTTGGAAATTCCCTCTCAAGATATTTAAAATGACAGTTTGCGCTTCATCATCTAAACAATGCGCTGTAGCTAATCTATCAGCCCCAGCTTTAAGCGCGAGATAGTTGAGTCCCCATCGCCGCCATACGCCACAGAAGGTGCATGTAGCATAAATCCTTTCCTTGCGTTGAATGCTAGCGACTTCATCTATGGAATAACCGAATAACTCCTTATAACTCGCCTCTAGTAAAGGTAGTCCAAGTTCTTTTGATGCTCTGCGCACAATATCTCTTGAGACATCCGAATATCCCCTAATATTCTCGTCTAGATGTATTATTATTAGCTCTGAAGGAAACTTTTGTTCAATTTCATATAGAACATGTAATAACGTCATGCTATCCTTTCCGCCAGAAACAGCTATTGCTATCTTACTATCTCTTTCGAACATTTTCCATTTCTGAATAGTTTTAAGCACTCTTCTCTTGAAATATTTGATAAACTCTTCACGGCAAAAATATCTACCAGCATCCGCCTTATAATATACTGGCTGACAACCCATATTAAACAGCCTAATGATTAAACAACGCAATTGATGAAAGTCTAGGAATATTCTCTCCAAGTGTACCCACATTTTGTGCATTTGTATATTCGTGTAGGTGGTTCATCAGCAGCTCTAGTTTGAACTATTTCAACATATGCTCCGAGATTTCCGCACTTAGGACATTGAACCTTCACAATTGTTCCTCGCCTCTTTATTTTTGCTTCATCGATAACCACCATCATGCTAACTGGCTTGTCTAGCACAATTGCTGATCTCTCTTGGGAAACTTTACTATTGGTTACTTCTTTTGTCCAGTGACATACTGGGCATTCATAAATCACAACATCTCCTCTTGTCTCCTTTACTTTCATAAATGAACCACAACGTTTACAGTATTCTGGCATTGCTGATTCACCGCTCTTTAGTGGTTACCAGAATTAAGAGGATAGGGAGCAAATGGAAAACACGACTTGAAGATAATAGCAAGATAGTCTCTAATATTCTTTAAATTTTTTTCTCGAGCTTTTCTTACAAGAGTTAACCTTAATTGCTCGCGAAGCTCATTCCAAACTCTGAGATATTTTTTCATGGAATTTTTCTCAGGGTATGAATTACCTTTTATTTTTTCCATAGAATGCGGAATAAAAATACCTTTTGCGGGCCAGAGTAGCTTGAAGGAAATCCAATAAAGGTGAGAGATTTCAGCAGTATTTAATGATTCTGATTCATTGATTATACTACTAGGATCCCACGCTATAACAAAGATGGTATTATTCATTCTTGATAGGAGTTTTCGGCATCCTAATAGATGATACGTCATTAGGAAATAAAACGGATTATAACTCTCAGAAAGTTCAATCCAATGGCTAATTTCTTTCAAATGATCGTTAAGATGAGTTTCTCTTAGATTTTCTGAGTCGATAATATGCTGAATTCGTGAGGATATAGTGTCTGGGACTAAAAAGTGATATGTAAGAAAATCACTCTCCTCCGCAATTTTATTAAGTAGTTTGATAATGAGGAGATCGGTCGAGACTCCATTTAGAATTATTTCCACATCAATTTTCTTTTTCACGATCCTCCAAATCTTACTAAGGGTTCCTTTGAGAACATCGAGTAAGTTTTCATTTTTCAAGGATCTTGGGGTGAAGCTTATACTAACATTATCAATAAGAGCTTTTTTCCCAAGGGGAAAGGGCTGAGGAGAAAACCCCATACGCCAAATCCACTCTTTTCGCGTAGAAAATACAAAACCATCAGGTAATCTCGAGAAATATAATGGGTGAGTATCTGCGGGATCGCGCCATATAGCTATTGTACTTTTTTTAATTTCACCAGCTACGTATGGAATAATTGTTTCCCTGATTCTAGGAACTTTTAACTTTGTTACAATAAAATGCTCGTTCAGTATACTAAAACCACTATTGTAATCTCCTATAGCAATAGTTTCTACGTCGCTACGCTTTCTTTTGAGTCCTCTAAGCCCCGATAGAACAATGATATCTGATGGAATTCTGAATGCTCGCAAATAATTCCAAGGGTCTTCCGCGATCATTGCTATAAAAAATTGTTTCTCTAAATAACTACTGAAGTATATATCATTTTTCATCATAGGAATCATCTTCAACTTCCTTATAGGCTGTCGATTCAACGCTTCTTTCGATACTTAATTCAATAAGATCGGCTAAGGAAGCAAATAAGTACTCTTCAGAGTTAACTACGGTATCCCGGAATTTATCATCAGTCTTTAGAATTAGAGAGAGACTTCTAACGATATTCTTAGCATAATGCATGAAGGTTCTCTTGCGTTTTAGCTGTATCTCTCTCCGTCTCTTCTTATTTAAATATTCTCGCAATCTTCTAAGGCATTCTAAGATGCCAAGTTTTATTTCCCGACGTAGCACGTCTACATCATCAATAAAGTCCTTAGAAGTTTCCGAAAATGGTATCTTAGTACTCACCACTGAGACAAAAATGGCTATAGGATCTTCGTCTTTCTTAACATCATACCTGCTCCAATCGATACTTTCAATCACTTTCCAAGAAACATCACTTTTTTCTTTATATAATAGGGGTACCCGATTAGCAAATCTGTACAAATGAATGCCAGAAGTAATATTTCCTCCGTAAGCTAGTCCTATTTCTACGATCATTGGATGACCCATGTATGCAAATGGTTTTCGCTGAGTAACGTATACAAACTCGGGTCTTAGCACTTTTCGAATACCCTCTTCTAGTAATTTAGTACCTAAAGGAGAAAGGCAAGATGGATCTGGCGGCTTAAACCTGAATTTACGGGCAACCTCTACTATTGCGGCGATTATCTTCTCACTTCTTAGGATTTCTTCTAGAGGCGTCTTAGGATCTATACCCACAACATGTAGAAATTGTTTAGCGGTCTTTAGGCCTATTCTCTGAAATTCCTTTACGAGGAATTCTTCTATAGTTCTCGCTTTACTACCTTTTAATAACATGGTTAATGTTTGTGCATCTATTCCCTGGAGGTGATATTTAGAAGGCCTAGGTGGAGGAGGCATTTCGTCAGTTACTCTTTCGTACGCATGAATATTCCCATCGGGGTCTTCAAAAATAAAAGTAGCATAAGGAGTTATTATCGCCATTTGCTTAAAATATTCGAAGATATATCTTTTTGAACGCTTCCAATCTCCTAAAATAAACACTTTGATGATTGTACCATGTTTGAGAGGTCTATTCCAAGGGTCTCTAAATTTGTTCTTTGGTATTCTCTCTTTAAGCTTCACTATGGGTTCATTTCTTATTAGATCTATTTTTAACTTATAATGTGAAACAAATTTGTCCTGTTTCCGGGTACTCCAGATTTCCACGGGAGCGTTAGTTTCCATGAGAGAGTAAATAATAACCATTTTTCCTCCGAGGCCAAACCTGCCCCTTTGCTGTATTAAAGCATATTTTGTTGACGTTAATACCCGTCCCATCAAGAATGGGATTTCCCCATACGACATTCCAGAACCATTATCCGCTACTATTAATTCATAAATTTCAGCAGAAGAGCTCTCTTCTTCCGTTTCTAGGACTTTCCCTTTCCTCTCCTGAAGTGCTTTCAATTTTTCCTTTATTTCCTCAGAAATTCCTATTAATTCTTTAATTTCGCTAGCAGAAGGTTTTCTGAGTCTTACCCTTATTTCTGGTAACACATTAACGCTTTCGGCAGCGTCTAGGGAGTTCTCGACAAGTTCTCTTATGGATGTAAATAATGCCTTCGCGGGGTTGCCGAATCCAGCTATGCTTCTATTGTCAGCAAAGAACTTAGCTGGTGATACAGACAATGCTTGTTGCCCATAAGTCATCCATTACCCTCCCAAAGATTGTGACAGGGGATCTCGGGGAGTTTTTTCTTAACAATATGGATATAAATATAGAACCTAGAGCGCTCATAGCATTTTTTAATCTTGAGTTTGATAATAACGGTCTATACTCTCAAATTTGCTGAAGTATCCGTACTTTACCTTTCGTACCCAAATTTCTAATCACATTGTATATGAGGGGATTGAATGTGCGCAAATAATGATACAGTAAGGTTCAAATCGAAAAATTCTTTAGCATATTATACGCATCTAAAATATTTAAAGAGTCATATTTTTGGAATAGCGTGGTGCCTTTAGTGGTATATATTGCTAGGGATGGGAGCTATAGATTCAAGATCATTCTCTATGGCCCCTCTCTTTCCGGGAAAACTACAATGTTAAGGAAGTTTAAAGAAACGAACTCTGATAATCTTGGAAAAATTCTCTCAATCGAACAAAGTGATGGTAGGACGATATTCTTTGATTATACGACATTGCGTGTTCATAGAAATGTTTTCTGTGACATTTATACAGCTCCTGGACAGAAAAGGCATCGTAAGCAAAGATTGATTCTTCTCAAAAGTGTGGATGGGGTGATATTTGTAGCCGATAGTGATCCACGAGCTGTAAGAGAGAACTTGGAGAGCATTAGGGAGCTAAGAATGTTCTTTGGATCAAGATTTAAAACGCTCCCCCTTGTAATTGCACTGAATAAGAGAGATCTACCAGATGCCTTACCTATGACTGTTTTGCTGAGAATTCTAGAACTAAATAGACCATTTGTAGCCTACCCAACAATAGCTATTAGGGGTCTTGGAATCGATATTGTATTCCGAAACGCCATTAGGTTAACAGTTCTTTCTAAGTTAGCTCCATCTATTTATCGAATGGAATTACTAGAGCTTAGTAGAAGGGAACCCTATTATGGGGTTATAAAAGAAAGTATTCGTGAAGATGCGATCTATGCGTTAGGCTAATGTGTTCGATTTAAAAACACATAGTAAAAATAATAAAAGGTTCTTAGAATTAGCTGTGTGCGGCTACTATATTTGGGGAAAAATCACATGTGTTCACAAGTTAATATGTTTTCTTCCCAATCGGGATGCGTAAACTTTTAATATTTAATTATGCCATGTCTCTTTCTCTTTATTGTAGTAGTGGTAAGAGACTGAGATATTATGATTGTCTTTAATATATTCTTCCTTCTCTCTTGACCTTATTCTTATTGGGGAGATTACCATGTACTTTGAGATTCCGAAAAAATTAGCAAGCATACGTTTTGGAATATTCTCACCAGAGGATATTAGAAAGTTAGCAGTAGTTCGAGTTGATCAACCCACCCTATATGATGAAGAAGGAAGAGGTTTTCCTGGTAGTCCCCTAGACAGAAGATTAGGTGCACCTGATAATAGAGAACGTTGCGAGTATTGTGGACTTAGAAGGAGAGAAGGAGAAACAGGTTGCATAGGACATTTTGGATACATTTCTCTTGCAATGCCGGTTTATCATCTTGGATTTGTCAAACAGATTGAGAAGATCTTAAACGCTATTTGTGAGAAGTGTGGTCGATTAACTCTCCCACCCGAAAAGCGCGAAAAATACTGGGCTAGAATGAAAGAATTTATTGAGAGGTATGGATATCCAAGCTTAGAGATCGCTAAAGAGGTATTAAGTGAGGCTATAAAGGAAAAGAAATGTCATATTTGTGGACATGAGAAAAAGGGAAAATTCATCTGGTCTAAGGATTATTTAACTTTCATTAAGCGTATTGAGGTGTCGAGTGAAAAAATTGAGGAATTAAAGAAATTGGAGAGGAGAGAGTTCTTTTTCCAATCATTTAATAGAAGAAAGCCAAGGATCGTTAAGGGTCGAGGAAATAAATATTATGAGCATAGATATTTAACGGCAGAGCAGATTAGGCAGATTCTTGAAATGATTTATGATCCTAAGGAAGATATGTCTCCAGAAGAAAGAGAAGAAAGGAGAAAAGATGTTTTCTTGATGGGATTTCATCCCGACTACGCATTACCTCAATGGACTATACTAAAGGACTTACCAGTCCCCCCTATAACTGTACGACCGCCGGTAATTACAGCTGATGGCAAGAGGTCAGAAGACCATTTGACAATTACACTTCGTGATATTGTAAGAATAAATGAACAGCTTAAGAATAAACTGAGAGGAGGACCTTCACCAGTAATCGAATCTAATTGGCAGAAACTTCAAAAACTGGTAATGGCACTGTTTGGTCTTCATAGAGTAGGCGAGATAAAGTTAGAGAGTCTTTATGTTAAAGGTATTGTTCATAGGTTATCTGGTAAGGAGGGTAGATTCCGACATAATCTGAGCGGTAAGAGGGTTGATTATTCGGGCAGAGCAGTGATTTCCCCAGATCCTTATTTGAGTATTGATGAGATAGGTGTTCCAGAAAAGATGGCCCGAATTCTTCTTGTTCCAGAAGTTGTTAATGAGCTTAATATAGAACGACTGAGACAATTAGTCATTAATGGGCCGGATAATTACCCTGGAGCAGTATTTATCTGGCAGAAAAAAGGAGAGATTTATCAGAAGATTTCCTTAGAAGTTTTTAAAGGTGTAGAGGAAAGAAAAGCAAAAGCACTAGAATTAAAACCAGGAGACATAGTAGAGAGACACCTAATGGATGGCGATATTCTAGTATTTAATAGACAGCCAACGCTCCATAGGATATCCATGATGGGGCACTATGTAAGGGTTCTTCCATACAATACCTTAAGGCTGCATCTTCACGCATGTCCACCATATAACGCTGATTTTGATGGAGATGAGATGAATGTTCATCTGCCAAGGTCTCTGGAGACGCGTGCAGAGATATCAACAATAATGGAGGTTAAGAGGCATATCATAACACCTAGGTATGGAGGGCCGATCGTTGGTCCGAAACAAGATTACATAACGGGAGCTTATCTCCTGACCAAAGATGATGTATTATTATCTAAGGAAGAGGCGTCGCAACTATTATTTTATGCTGGAATTAATTATTTACCCGAGCCCACGACAATTCTTGGTAATAAACCATATTGGAGTGGTCGGGATATTTTCTCACAGATAATTCCCCGGTATATTTTCTATGAGCGAGAAATTAAGAGCACTCTTTGTGGTAAGAAGGAGCAGGGTAAATGCAAGGTTAAGATATGGAATGGAAAAATACTCGAAGGGGTTATTGATAAAAACGCTATTGGCGCTGAGAAACCCGAAAACCTGATCCAAAGAATCATTGATAGATGGGGGTACGATGCAGGTAAGAAATTCCTAAATAGCATGGGTGCTATGATAATCAGATACCTGACAGATAGAGGATTTAGCTTAACTCTCTGGGATGTTAGACTACCCAAGGAGGCCAAGGATAGGATAAGGGAGATATTACACGAATATGTGGAGAAGGCAAACAAATTAGTGATGCAGTACTTAGAGGGAAGATTAGAGCCAGATCCAGGAAAGACTGTAGAAGATACATTCGAGGATAGACTAATAGAAATTCTCGATGAAGCTAGGACTAAGGCTGGAGAAGTAGTGATGAAGTGCATGCCAATGGATAGTCAATTTATGGTAATGACTGTCACAGGAGCGCGTGGCGATGAAACGAATATTCAGCAGGTATTAGCTTGTATCGGTCAGCCAGTAGTTAGAGGAAAGCGTTTAAGGAGAGGCTACGATCAGCGTACATTACCACATTTCAAGAAAGGAGATGTTGGTCCTTATGCCGGTGGCTTCACTATTAACAGCTTTACTTCTGGTATGTCTCCTATAGAGTACTTCTTCCATAATGCAGGTGGTAGAGATAGCTTAGTAGACACTGCCGTTAGAACCGCAGACAGCGGTTACTTCTATAGACGGTTAGTTAATGCTCTTCAAGATAGTAGAATAGAGTACGATGGTACAGCTAGAATGATGAGCGGTCATATTATACAATTTAAGTATGGTGGAGACGGCATTCATCCTGGAAAAAGTTTCCATGGAAAACTCATGGATTACGAATCCCTCTTCTATGAGTTGCTCGTGAAGCGAGAAGAGAACAGTAAAAAAGCAAAGAAAACAAGAAAGCAGTGGCCTAAGTATTATAATAGGGTGATCAGTACTTTAGCTGAGAAAACATCCAAAGCAGTTGCCGAGGAGGTTAAAAGCATATTCCAGAAAATGCTAAAGAAAGGCTACGTATTAACTGAGGAGGAAGCTGAAGAATACTTAAAGAGGGTGCTAGAAAAGTTCTTACGGGCCCAAATTGATCCAGGGGAGGCGGCGGGGACAGTAGCTGCACAATCAGTGAGCGAACCCGCAACACAATTAACGCTTAGAACATTTCACTGGGCGGGAGTAGCGGCATTTAGCATTACCACTGGTCTCCCCAGGCTTAAGGAAATATTTGATGCGGTTGAAAAACCGAGCACTCCGATGATATCAGCGTATCTAACTGATGAATATAGAAAAAGTAAGAGAAAATCTGAGAAAATATTCAATAAAATAAGAGCCGTGACTATTCTTCATCTCATCAAGCAAGATGGATTGCAAATAGAACCCGGTGAAAACAGGATAAAAGTAGTTTTAAGTAGAGAAAGACTAAGACAACACAAGCTTTTACCAGAAGATATTAAATCATCTATTGAGAAAATCGGAAAGGTGCGCGTTGAGAGCCCAAGTACCTATGTATTATATGTTTACCCAGCGGACTCAAACATAACTCTTACAGAAATCTATAGAAAATTGAGAGAGAGGGTCTTTAAGGGAGTAAAAGAGTATGAAAGAGCACAACTTAGAAAATCAGAGGAATTTGATGAATATTATATTGTTATAGCCGGATCCGATATCACACATCTCCTATATGTAGAAGGCATTGATATTTCGCGACTCGAAACAAATAACATCCACGTCTTTGCCAAGATCTTCGGTATCGAGGCGGCGAGGAGGTTAATAGCGAAAGAAGCTAAGAATGTTCTAGATCAGTACGGTTTAGATGTTGACATGCGCCATATTCTCTACATAACGGATGTAATGACGATGCATGGTCGTATAGAGGCTATAGGGAGATATGGAATTGCAGGAAAGAAATTAAGCGTATTAGCAAGGGCAGCGTTTGAGGAAACTGGGAAACATCTCTTCAGAGCTGCTGCTGCAGGAATGATAGATCCCTTACTGGGAGCAACCGAAAACGTCATTGTAGGAGGTATCCCGCCCGTGGGTACAGGGATGGTTAAACTCGGTTTCTCGAAAAGGTTAGGGATTCCTAAGCGTTCTAACGATAGAAAAGCTAGCTCTTAAGCAAATCCTCAGCGACGGCTACTACCAGAATATCCTCAAGGGTCTCCTCTAGACTTTTCTTAGCCTTTCTCTCCTCCTGATTAACCTCTGTACTTTCTATGGCTTTCAGTTCAGGTAATTCTATTTCACGAATTTCACTTCCTCTACTTTTTACTGTAGACACTGGTGTCATAGTTTGAACAGAAGCTTGTGAGATTATATCACTGATTCTTTGAGCTTGCATGATATTTTCATTGAGTTTTCCGATAAGCGAATTAAGCACAGATACTAATTCCCTTAATTCTCTGATTGTTTTCAAATTGCTTGCTTTTTTCGGTTGCTGCTTCCTCGCGATTCTTTTTTCTCGCACCGCTCGCTTCCCAAAGAGTCTCTTATAAAAATCTTCGAAGGCTTGTGCAATCACTTCCTCAATCGGGATACTTAATACCTCGGATGCGTCAATCATTTTCTCGTAGAGGTCTTTCGAGAATACAAGCATTACCTTCACAAGGTTTCTGTCCCGATCTTCATGAACGATTTTAGAATAAGGATCTAGAGACGCGTAGTTCAATCCGAATCCCATATAATTAATAGAGAGTTTAGGGGGCACGGCAGTCCCCGGTGGGGAAGCCTCCCGCCCCCACAATTCCGAGCCTTAACTCCTCCCCGCGATATCCCGGAGCACAGAGGCGCCGGGTTAGGCGCGCTCCCTTCCGGGCCTACGCCGATTCCCCGCCGCCATAAATCGGGCCCATAGCTACCCGCCTTCCAGCGGGTAACTATGGGCACGCCCCTGTCCCCGGGAGGCGGGGAGTCATTGTCTCGGCTCGGAATCTAGGGGCGGGTTTTAACTCCCCCCTCCGGGGATTTTCGGGCCCGCCGTATCGGGGATTTGCGGCCGGAACCCCTACAGGGGCTCCGGGAGGGACCCCGAGCCCCTCGCCCTAGCCGTGCCATTCCCCCGTGTAATTATATTCGCTATCCTACAATTATATAAGAATATATCTCACTTGAACACTTTAATTTTTCTGATAGAAGATCACTAGACATATTTTTGCCAGAGATTTGAAGAGAGATAAAATTATTTATCGTTTAAGGATTTTAACAAATCAAGAATTAAACAATTAATATTCTTGGGGTCAAGAATTTGTTTCCTTGCGTTTTCATATCCTAGTTATTGATTGGATTTCCATGCTTACGCCCTCTATACTGGCAAATAAATCTTCTAGTTGTTTCACTTTTCCCTCTTCTTCTGGTATTATAAAGATAGCCACTAATTTATTAATACCGAAAGCTAGAGGCTCTATCTTGTAATCTTTTAGCTCTATATCACTTGGCAACCTTTCCTTTATCGTTTCTAACACATTCTCTAAATTCACATCAGGATCATCTGGGTAAATCTCAACTAAGACTGCATTATACGCAACCATAATTATCACCTTCATCTATGGGTATTCATATCCGCATACCGGGCATTTTGCTGTATTACCGGCTTTTCGACACTTAGAGCAACGAATAATTATTCCTTCGCCGCAATTCGGGCACTGAAGAGCGATTGCTCCAATATCTCTGGGAGATATTACTTTTCCACAAGAGGAGCATCTAGGCATCTCAATATACCTAGGCTCAGTTACACTTCTTCTATCTCTTATTGTCGGCATTTCTTTTTCTTCTTCTCTTGCCAATCTAAAGAGCTCGGCAACTTTCATGCTCCCACCTTATGAAAAGTTTTAATGATATTAATGTGTGAAGAAACTCTTGATGCTGTTATATAAATTTTGGGGATTTATGATGAATCGGGAGAATTTTATTAGAAGCTTGAAGCCAGTACATGATATCAAATTGCGTAAAAATATGCTAATTTCGGAGCTCATTCAAGAATTTTCGAAGATTGGTGGATTTGTAGCGAAAAAAGTATATGAAGCGGCGAGGATTCTTGAGGATATGCTACTAGACGATAAAAGTGTGAACTTCCTATCCTTTCCAGCAGCAATAATAGCTACTGGTTTACGAGGAGTAATTGTAGAAATTATCAAGAGGGGGTTCTTCGACGTAATAATAACTACCTGTGGAACGATTGATCATGATATCGCTAGGCTATATAAGAACTATTATCAAGGATATTTTGAGGCTGATGATGTGTGGTTAAGCGAAATGGATATACACAGACTTGGGAGCATCTTTATTCCAGTAGAGAGTTATGGGTTACCCATAGAGAAATTGACGAAAAAGTTAGTGGATGAATTAGTTACTAGAGGAATAGAGAAAGCATCATCTAGAGAGATTATTTGGATTTTAGCAGATATGATTGATCGGGAAGTAAAAAATAAAGAAGAGAGTATAATTTGGTGGGCTAAGAAGAGAGGAATTCCAATATATGTGCCAGGCATAACAGATGGTGCATTCGGTTATCAGCTATGGCTTTTTACTAGAAACAAACGTATTCTAGTAGATATATTCAAAGATGAAACGGAACTAGCGGAGATAATATATAACTCAGAAAGAACAGGAGCTCTTGTGATAGGAGGAGGAATTTCCAAGCATCACGTAATCTGGTGGAATCAGTTTAAAAACGGGTTAGACAGGGCTGTATACATAACAACAGCCGTGGAGTGGGATGGCTCTCTCTCTGGTGCTCGAACACGGGAAGCGATATCTTGGGGGAAAATCGCTAAAAGAGCACAACACGTAACTGTTGAAGGAGATGCTACTTTAATTTTACCTCTCTTAGCGAGTTACCTAATAGATAAAGTTAATGAGAGAGAGAATAGATCATTAAGTTCTTTTTTAACATAATCAGAGCGTCGCGAGCTCTTCATCAAACTCCGACTGGAGTGGTTTCATCATGCTATTCAAAATAATCATTAAATATACCTGATTCTAAAAATTGTGGCGTTTGATGTTTGGTAACGGAGTTTGTTACAGAATTTTCCCTTAAGTAAGAGTCTTAAAGAATCCTAAAAATAATATCGTATTGTGAGAATTCTCATTGAGGATAAAGAGAATCATAGAATATGCCCCCGGGTCGGGGAGGCTGATAAAAAA
>JAHKLG010000010.1 GCA_029856625.1 Candidatus Njordarchaeota archaeon
TCAATGCCCAATCGAGTATCTCAAGCTCCCTTGAGAAAACTTCATCCGTGAGAGGTATGTATTTTCCACCACGGAAAGCGACGAGAGCACCCAAGATTAAGAAGTTATATCCTATGCTATATAATATGGATAGAAAGGCTAGCTCTAGGAAATCAATGTTTCCGGTAATTAATGCTATTCTAACGGTGAGAATCGTAATTATGATCTCGCCAATGATCGCTGTTAAGCTGCTTAGTGTACCAATGATATAATCTGATAAACCAAGATATAAGCCAATACTTGATATACCAGAAGCCACCCATTCGCTTGGTCGAGAAACAAGCCAGCCTCCTATTAGTATTCCCGCTATTATAGTATGAAGTTCATTCTTCGTGAGGAGTGAGAAAATATAAAAAGATATCGTGATAGATAAATAAGCCAAATCCCATTTCGTTAATTTAAAACCACTTAAAAATCGAATTGTACGTTGCAATTCTTATCTAATCCTCCATATAACAATTAATCAGGAGCAGAAACTTTTATTAAAATACATTTGGCAGTTCTTAACATTTTTCTGCATATAGTCTATTTTCATATGAATAATACCATTTTTCAATTGATAAAAATTTGAGCCTGCAACTCTGGAGAAATTTTCACTCTATAGCAAGTTCAAAGAATGATCAGCTATGAGAGTTTCGGTTATCATACCATCTAAGCCGATGCAAATAGTCTCTATCCTGGAAAGGGTGTTGAAAGACTCGGAGCTTAATTATGATGTTCTAACTATTAAGGAGCTTAATGTTAATAGGTTAAGTGATAGGGATGCCGTAATTGTGGTTGGTAGAGATAGAGATCTGCTATTGGTTCATCAGGTTTTAAAGGAGAATGATATCCCAATCCTAGGAGTTAGTATTGGAGGCGAAACAAGTTTTTTGATGGATACTCACATCGAGAATTTCAGAAGAGCTGTAGAATATCTGGCTCATGGAAATATAATTGTTGAAGAAATAACGCGAATACAAGTTGAATCTGATGAGATGGATGCATTTGCCATAAACGAAGTTGCGATCTTCCCGAGGAGGAGTGCTTCTCTTCTCGAATACGCTCTCTTTATTAATGATGAATTTGTCTGGAGAGATCACTGTGATGGAGTAATTATAGCAACACCAATGGGTAGTACCGCTTATGCTTTATCAGCTGGTGGGGCAATAATCGCTCCCAAAGCTCGAGTACTAGAAATTGTATCTGTAAACTCAATAGATCCTTCTAGAAGACCTTTCGTCGTCCCTGATGAGTCAGAAATATCAATTAGGGAAATCAATAGTAAATACACCATTGAGATAATAGTAGATGGTATTGTCAGAGAACCTCTCAAGAGCGATTATTTGACAATTAGAGTAGCTAAGAAACCAATGAAACTCTTGAGACTTCCCCGAAAGGAGAGAATATATGATGAGAGAATCCTCAAGAAGATGAGGCTAGGCGAAGAAATACTTTCTCTACCCCCCAGTGCGAAACTGGTTCTAAAAGTTCTAGAATATGAGGGGCCGATGACTCAAAAGGATCTTGTTGAAAAAACAATGTTGCCTCATAGAACCGTAAGATATGCTCTTTCAATCCTAATATCTCGTGGTCTTGTAAGGGAAGATCTATTAAACCGGGATGCGAGAGTAAAAATTTATAGATTAAGCCAATCATTAAGGCGCGAGAAATAATTGCATTTACCAAACGGTTACATTACAATTTTTGCTACTTTCTCAAAACCTAAAAAGGAGACTTGTGTCGTATTGCTTTCAATGCATCACTTAGCACTCCTGGGGGATTTTAAATGAATTCTGAAGAGAGAACCTTTCTATTTGCTACTCATCAGGAAATACTCTCCGGAAAACTTACGGATATTTATTTCATACGCACATTAAACATACTCAGAAACGATGGATTAGAAAACGTAAATGTAGCCGCCGAATTCACCGTGAGTGGATGGCCTCGTAATTATAAATGGATCGTATTTGGTGGATTAAGAGATACTCTAAAGCTTCTAGAGGGTAAGAAAGTCGATGTGTATGCTCTACCAGAAGGAACAATATTTACCCCAAGAGATTTAAATGGAATACGTCTTCCCGTACTCGTGATAACTGGACCGTATGGCGAATTCGTACTCCTAGAAACTCCTATTCTAGGCTTCTTAGCAGCGGGTTCTGGATTTGCAACAAAGGCCGCTAGATTAAGGAAAATTGCGGGTGAAAATGTCCTTATTGTTAATTTTGGCGCTAGAAGGACACACCCCGCCATAGCACCTTTCTGTGATTATTATTCCTACATCGGAGGCTTCGATGCTGTCTCATGTGTAGTTGGGGCTGAATTGCTCGGAAAGAACCCTACGGGAACAATGCCTCATAGCCTACTGATTATTTACAAATTTGTCAGGGGGGATCATGCTGAGGGATGGAAAGCTTACGATAAATACATGCCACCCGAAGTCCCTAGAATAATGCTAGCTGATACATTTTCCGATGAAGTAGAGGAAACGTTAAAGGCCGTGGAAGCAATTGGGTTAGAAAGGATACACGGTGTTAGATTAGATACCCCTGGAAGTAGGAAAGGCAATTTTGCTGATATTGTAAGAGAAGTAAGATGGAAATTGAGAATGCGAGGATATGATAAGGTTAAGATTTTTCTCTCTGGAGGAATCGATGAGGACATCATTCCAGAATTATTAAAAGCTGGAGCCGATGGTTTTGGGATAGGATCTGCGGTAGCGCGCGCTCCCTTTATCGATTATGCAATGGATATAGTAGCAATAAGGAGAGAGGAGAAGTGGCATCCAATATCCAAACGTGGAAAGTTTGACGGCATAAAGCAGGTGTGGAGATACGAAGAAAACGGTAGATTCCACTATATAGTCACGCCAAAAGACGCTGAGCCACCTCGACCAGATGCTGAACCTTTATTGGTTAAGTTCATTGAAAATGGAAAGATAATCCATAGACTTCCCTCCCCAGATGAAACTAGAGAATACGTGCTCTCCCAATTAAGAAAAGTAAAGCTTGATAAGTATCCTTGGGAGCCATAGATCCTCAAATTATTTTTATTCTTATTTGAGCAATGATCTCAATTTATTAGAGACTATATTCTATGCTATGTAGGTTGGTTACATTGGGTGTTAAAATAGGCCCCCTAATCAAGGAAATTGGTATAGGAAAGGAAGTGGATCCCTCCCACTTTGAAGGAAAAGTAATAGCCATTGATGCCTTACCGACCATCTATGAAATGCTTGCAACAATTAGGGATCCGAAAGGAGGCTATTTAAGAGATTCGAAAGGAAGAATCACTAGTCACTTAGTGGGAATATTTAATCGAACATGCCGCATGCTTGCTCTTGGTATTAGACCCGTATACGTGTTTGATGGACCACCACATCCATTAAAGCTAGGTACCATTGAGGAGAGAAGAGAGAGAAGAGAATTAGCGCAGAAAAAATACGAAGAAGCATTAGCAATGGGGAAAATAGAGGAGGCCGTGAAGTTTGCGAAGCAGGCCATGATGGTCACTGATGAATTAGTAGCAAGTGCTAAAGAACTTATCTCCTTACTAGGCGTTCCAATAATTACTGCTCCTCATGATGGAGAAGCACAAGCAGCATACTTAGTTAAGAAAGGAGAAGCTTATGCTGTCTCTAGCCCAGATTATGATTCCTTCTTATACGGTTCTCCTCGTGTCGTGAGAAACTTGAAGATGACTCTTCAGAAAAAGGAAAAACCTACGCTTTATGAATTAAATGACCTATTAAGCAAACTCGGAATTACGTTAGAGCAGTTAGTTGACATAGCCATACTAATAGGAACCGACTTTAATCCAGAAGGAATTGAAGGAATTGGGCCTAAAAGAGCATTAGAACTCGTAAAGAGGCATGGAAGCTTAGAAAATTTGCTGAAGCAAAAGAGAATTATTTGGAAATTCGAAGTACCTCCAGAGGAGATTAAGAAGATTTTTCTAAACCCTCCCGTCACTGATAATTATAAAATAGAATTTAAGGAACCAGAAAGAGAGAAAATCATCGAGTTCCTCGTTGAGGAGCATGATTTTTCCAGAGAAAGAGTTGAGAAAGAGTTAGGAGAAGTATACAAGAGAATTGAACGTGAGAAAAAAGCTGGAATTCAAGCCTCATTAGATATGTTCTTTGGTTAATTCAGAGGCGGCGGCTTTCTTCATTATTGTCAGCATAGGGTTCTTCATCATTACGATTAGCTACATCAATTACACTCCATAACGGATTCAAATATTTTTTCTAAAACACCCTTTAACGATTTTTCCAGATCGATCCCTAGTATATTCGCTATTATTAATGTTTGAATAAAAGCTTCAGCAAGAACTTCACTGGGGTTTTCTTCACTTAGTAAATCAAGCGCTAATGATCTAGCTGATTCAATCATATCTTTAATATAGGCGTAGTCATTGTTGCTTAATTCATCAATTCTAAAGATTATAGGTTTGCTAGAGACTGATATTGCGAGAGATTTTAGTGTTTGTTGCAGAGATTTTATATCCATGGGCATAACCTTAACAATTTACTGACTTAACTAGTTGGGGTAATACCATAATAAAAGACAGATGATATCTACGTATTGCATTCCCTTATAATATGTTTGGAAGAATAGGGTCGAAGAGAATGAAGGGTGTTAGTCTTAAAGGATTTATTAAGGACTCAAAAGTAATCGTTTACAAGAAGGCGAATCCCTACTGGAGAGCTTTTCTTGCTAATGGTTATGGAAAAGACCACGGAGAGTACATAGAGTTACATCCTGTAGAGGCTTTATATTTGATTAATACTGGAAAACTTGAAGTGCTTAGAGATGATGAGACAGTCCCGCATGATGACCTTTTTATGCTCTTCTCAAGAAAAAAAGAGAACCTTTGGGAACTCTATACGATTTATAAGGATCTACGCTCTAAGGGCTTTATCATACTAGTTTCTGATGACCAATTATTACCATTCTTAATGCTTCCTAAGGGCTCCACGGTGTTCGATAATGAGCCGTTTGCAGCAATCATGATAGCGGAGTCATTTAGAGCCATTAAATTGGAAGAATTAGCAAAAGCTGTTGAGAAATGCAAAGAAAAGAATCGAAAATTGATAATCGCTATAATGGACGAGATTGGGGATATTACGTATTATACCGCAGAGGTAGAAGAAAAATTAGAAACAGAAGTAACTCTAAAAATTTTTAGAAAGGGAGGTTAGGTACTTTTAGTCAAAGGACGAACCTATTGAAGATTCGGAAGTTTCCTCTTCCTCTTTCTTCTTCTCCTTTTCCTCCTTCTTTGGCTTAGATGCTATGACATCATCTATTCTTAGAATTGTTATAGCTGCCTCCGTCGCTGTGCTTAGTACGTACTTCTTAACTCTTAGTGGATCAATTAATCCTGCCTCCCATATGTTAACAACTTTTCCTTCGGATGCATCGAAGCCCCAAATACCCACTTCTCCGCCCTCTAGTCTATTCTTCTTCAGGAGCTCAGCCTCTAGTTCTATGATGTCTCCACCCATGTTCTCTATTAGCGCTCTCGGAACTTCTAATAACGCATCAGCATACGCCTTAATAACTAATTTTTCTTTTCCACTTAGGCTTGGATCCTTATCCGCCCAATCTTTAAGCATTAAGTGTAATGCCACCTCAGTAGCCCCTGCTCCAGGACATACCTTCTTGTCCTCAAGCACATCCTTTAGAACATGTATAGCATCCTTAATAGCTCTCTCAGCTTCATCAGTCACATGCTTACTGGCACCCCTAATCACTATCGTTGCTGCCCTAGGGTTCTTGCACTCCCTTACATAAATCATTTTGTCTTCTCCGACTTTCTTTTGCTCAACTATGCCGGCGAAGCCTATATCCTCCTCAGTCAGGTCCTCAATATTATTGACGATTTTTGCTCCAGTTGCTCTGCTGAGAAGAAGCATATCGGATCTTCTAACTCTTCTAGCAGCCATTATTCCATTCTTAGCCATGATATCTTGTGCCAAATCGCTTATGCCTCTCTGGCAGAATACAACGTCCACTCCTAAATCGATAAGCTTTTTGACCATTTTCTCAATTTCTTCCTTCTCCTTCTTCTTTAGAGTCTCTAGAGCCTCAATTCCCCTTAGAGTTACATTTGATGTGACATCGGCTTTCTCGACCTCTATGTTCTGGTTAATTAATGCTATCCTCGCGTTTCTCTTAATCTTTGGCATCTCTGGGTGTACTACTTGCTTATCAATAACTACTCCAGCTACGCATTCACTATCGGTTAAAGACTTCCCTTCCTTCTGAATAATACTAATGAGATCCATATCTAGGTAATTTCTTTCTTCATCATACACTATTGTAGCGGCTTTGTACGCTAAGTCCGCGAAATACTCCCTTACCTCGGGAGGAAGTTTGCTATTGAGGGCGCTTATTGCAACTCTCTTTAGAAGTTTTACATCTTTCTTGATATCAATTGTTTTTGTCAACTTTGTTTCAAGAAATTCTTTCGCCTTCTCCAGAGCTCTCTTGAAAGCATTTACAATAAGAATGGGGTGAATACCCTCATCTAATAGTTTCTCCGCTTGAGATAGAAGAGCACCCGCTAATACTGCCGCACTCGTAGTACCATCTCCAGCAATATTATCTTGCGCCTTAGAAGCTTGTACCATTAATTTTGCTGCTGGGTGAGCAACATCTAACTCATCAAGAATAGTCGCACCATCATTAGTAATTACTATATCCCCTAGAGTATCAACAATCATCTTATTCATTCCACGCGGCCCAAGCGTAGATCTAACAATTTCCGCTATGGCTCTAGCAGCACTAATATTCGCGTGTAATGCCCGCTTACCGCGCTCTCTTCTAACATCCTCCTTTAGAATTAACACGGGAATTTGTGCCGTACCAGGCGCATAAGCCATAATACCACCTGAATAGATTCGTTAATGAGACGAAAATTATGTTACGTTCTCTGTAATTATTCTAGAATTTTATTTATCCTATATCGTGTAGTAAACCGGGTGAAAAACTATATAAAACATTCGCTAAATAAAGGTCCACGAATAATTAATTATGCTGTATTACCTCGATATTTTTCTAATTTTTATTACGTCTGAAAGCAAAAGCAGTAGCATAGTATTAATTCCGTGTGAGGAAATTGAGTCTGTTAAAGAAGATAATCAAACGAAGAGAGCCTATTCGAGGAAATCTTAAAGTAGTTTCTCGGGAAAATCCCAGTTTCTCCCATAATGGAAATGTCTCATCAGCCCCCCGGAGAATGATGTATGCTATTAGATTAGCTTCATCTAATGATGTGTACAAGATTATTCAACTCCTCAAAAAGGAGACCATCGTTATAGTTGGTCTGAAGAAGATAATGTTAGAAGATAGTGAGTACGCCAAGGAATTACTAAGTAAGCTCATAGAGTTTATAAAGGAAATAAATGGGGACTGCCTGCTATTAGGGCAACACTACCTAATACTCACACCCGAGAATACCTCAATAATAAAACTTCCAGACTCTAATATCGAAGAAACCAAAAATGCTGATACCGAATTCCGTCCAGAGAAGAATTACTCTCCAGAAACATAAATCCATTTCTTTCCTCGCAAATAATACACGGGAACACCCAGATCTCTTAACTTATGCATTAATTCTAAGTCTGTGGTTGCTACGGCTGCATTAAGTTTCTTGGCCATTCTTGCTAATATCTCATCATGCACCTCCCAGCCCTTAAGTTTCTCCTTAAGCTTCATAACCTCTTCTTCAATCTTCTTATCCACTTCTATAATTGGGAATTTTGCTCTCCTAATTAGCTCAAGCGCGAAGTCGGCCGCTAGTCTCTTTTTGCCCTTTGCATTATTTCTTAGAAATTCTAGCTCTCTAATAGTACTTTCTAAAACCGCCAATACTCTTCCCTCAGATAACCTGAAAAGAACATCCTCTATGTTTAATATCTTCCTTCTTCTACCGCTTACAGGTAACATTAGAAAAGAGGAGTCTATTAATAGTAAGCGCTTATTTGTCAAATCTTTCTTATTTTTCTTCCTTTCATGATCACTCATTGTCATCCCCTAAAATGCTCCCAACCCCTTACTTCTATTCTCTCATGCCTATAATAAACTCCTTCTCCCTCAATAACTTTTCCTATGAGTATGGGTTCCTTTAAACCATTTTGTTTAAAAGCTTCTATAATAGTCTCTGGTGGCACATGACCAGGAGTTGTGAAAACGATTTCAAATTCCTCTCCAGCATAAAGTGCTAGGTCACTAGGCTCTAAATTATTTATCTTTGCATAATCTACGGCAATTTCGGCTATAGGAATTTCATCCAGAATTATGCGAACTTTGCTCATCCTAGCAATTGTATCAAGAGTTATAGCTAATCCATCACTACTATCCATGGCTGAAGTCGCGATATTCTTTATAATCTCAGCTTCCTTAATCCTTAACTTGGGCTTTTTAAAACGTGATAAAGCTTCTTCTATGCCCTTAACCCTCTCCCCACCCCTTAGCAAATAGTGTAACGCAACACCAGTATATCCGAATTCATCTGTTACCCATACGAGATCTCCTGGCCTAGCACCTCTTCTTAGTATAACCTTATTAGTTAGCCCACAACAAGCTCCAGTAATCACCACATCATTACTCGCTCCTAGATCACCGCCGATGTATTTTATCCCATACCTCTCACAGGCTTCTCTAATACCTTCCAATAAAGCCTTAAGTTGCGTAACTGAGGTATCAGGTGGCAGGGAGATAGAGGCCAAAAAAATCTTCGGTTTAGCTCCCTTTGCAACCACGTCACTAGCAGCCATGATCACCGTCTTATATCCAATATCATTAAAAGATAAGCTTGGAGGAGCATCGGTAGATCCTACGAACGTATCTATGTTAATGACAAGGTACTTATCATTAATTCGAATCATGACCGCATCTTCGTCAATATTAATTTCATCCGCCATTAGTCTTGGGAAGATAAGCTCTTGGAGAATATATCTTTCCCCAAGATCTCTCAGTTTTTTATCCTTTATTTCTGCCATTACATCTTACCTCCTTAGGAATCATTATTCTCCTCTTCTTAAATTCCCTTAGAATCCTCTCCACTGCTTCTTTAGTCGATATGTTGGTTGTGTCTATCACCACTACTTTTTCCTCATAATTATCCAATGCCTCACCTAGTATAATGCTCATTCTCTCCGCCTCAAGATTTTCCTCAATCTTTTTTGGAGGATAGCCCTTCCTTTCCAACCTCTTTTTTAACTCTCTAGGCTCACATATGAGAACAAAGCAAACATCAACTTTTTCTTTAGGTACTATTTCTGCTCCAACGCCTTCCACAATTACTGGCGCATCGCTTTTTGATTCAATCTCAATTAATCTCTTGACTACTCTATCGGGATCTAAAACATAGGCTCCCCTCTCCTCGTCATACCCTATATATAATTTTTCTTTAATCACTGAATCGCCTAAGTGAATAATCTTAAATCCGTATTTTTCGAGTTCTTTTGCTATAGTGGTTTTTCCAGTCCCAGGGGATCCGCATATTAATATCAATAATCTCTCCTCGGTGAAATTGTTGCTAGAAAATCTCGTTCGGATAGGGATCGTAACAGGAAAAGTTACTACGTCGGAATTTTCATTTAAAATCGACGATATTGAAAAAACTATAAAAGGACAATACGTTATCGCGATAGATAAGAGAGATAAAAGGGTTATCTTGGCTCAAATTGTTGATATCATTAGAACTGGCCAAATATCAACTGCATTCTGTGATGTTTTGGGAGAAATAAAAGATTCTAAGTTATTCTCTTGCAAAAGACCTATTGCGTCTGGTTCGATCGTATATTTGCCTCCATCTAAGCTATTGAGTAGTGTTATAACTCGTACTCGACCAGAGAAGGGTTTATTGGTTGGTAAAATATTAACTCACCCAGAGCTCGTTCCAATTTATTACAACTTTAAGGATTTAGCCAGACATTTCTTGATCACCGCGACTACTGGTGGTGGTAAATCATATACTATTGCTGTCATTATTGAAGAACTAGTAAAGTTAATCGAAAGCGGATTAGAAAAATTAGCGGTTGTTGTATTTGACTTACATAATGAGTACGGAGGTTTAGCGTTTCAAAATATTGATGAAGCCCAAGTAAAAATTCTTTCAGAATACGGATTATCCCCAAGAACCCTCGAAGAAAGATTACTCATTTTTGACTGGGATTATAATCCTCCACACTTAAGTCCTCTTTTTACACCTGATCGATTATTATTCATATACGGGGTTAAAGAGCAGAGATTTGCTTTAATATTAAAAGAACTTATGGGAGAGAGAGAAAAGATAAAATTAGAAGAATTGCTAAATGAAGTTGAGGCAAGTGATTTACACCCATCAACGAAACAAGCCTTAATAACGCGTATTAGAGCATTAATGGAGAGTGGTTTATTCTCTCAGAGATATATAACACCTAGGAAATTTCTGATACCTGGCTATGTAACTATTTTTCGATTAGCGAATACTCCTCTAGGAGACTATGGTATAAGATTCTTTGTAGCTGATGTTTTGAAGAATATTTTCGAAGAAGCAAAGGGCAAAGGATTAAACTTTAAAGTAGTGATAATTCTTGATGAAGCTCATTTCTTTGCTCCAAGGAAAGGAAGACAAGACCCAGTTAGGGAGATAATCGCAAGAATTGCTAGGGAAGGACGTAAGTACGGGGTGTGGCTTATTTTAGCTACTCAAAGCCCTCGAGATCTTAGTAAAGAGGTAATCATGAATTGTAATTCATTACTGGCACTAAAGCTTCAGAGGGAAGATGCCGTAGAATTATCAAGAATTTTCGGCATACACTCTAACCTAATTGATGTTTTTACAACACTCGCTCCTGGTAATGGTTACTTGAAAGCTCCATCTTTTTCATTCCCAGTCTTCATCCGTGTACGGCCCAAAATGACGATGGATCCTAAGGGTTCTCCTGAACTACTACAGAGAATCGAGAAAAAAATGATTGAATTAGCTGAAAAGACGAAGCACATAGTTGAAGAGAAAATTGCTAAAAAGCGTAGAAAAGTAACTCTGCCTAAACAACCCCCAGTAGAACAAAAAGCAGTTATAGCTGAGAAGGAATTAGAGAAGAAGATAGCGCCGCCCCCTCCTCCGGAAAAAACTTTACCAGCTCCACCGCCACCTCCCGCTGTTCCTAAGAAGAAAGAAGCTCCAAAGCTAGAGAAGAAGATTGAGATTAAAAAAGCGCCACGGATAGCTTATGAGAAGGAAGTATTACAATCAATAATAGAAGAAATCTATGAGCTTGGTCCCGCTAGTATGCAATTACTACGCGAAATTTTAGAATTAAAAGCCATGCCTCTCTCGCTTGCTCTAGCAAAGTATGATGCGTCAGTTATTGATTCACTTAGGTTCATAGGTATAATCAGGGAGAGGGGAAACACTATTGTGCTATCATTAAAACAGTTCCTCGAAATTAGGTTAGGAAGAAAATTATCCGAACATGAAGTAAGGGAATACGAAAAATACTTGATGGAGTATATCTCTTAAGTCATCTCAATTTCTCGAGAATCTCACTTGCCTTTTCAAACTCCCCCATAGCTATATAAACGGCGCTAAGCAGCCCACTAAGCTGTCTTTTTTCGCCATATTTTCTGATCGTCTTTTTAATCATCTCTAATGACTTTAAAGATTGACCAGCTAAATAATAGGCTAGAGCTAAATTATAAGATATATCTAGAGAGCTAAGCCCCATATTAACTAATCTCTCTAATGCTTTAATTGCAAAATCAAGCAAGCCGCATTCGAATGATGCGTCTATAAACTCGGCGACTTTCTCAAAATCTGAGGATTCCTTAATAATGCTCTCTAAGGAACTAGAAAACAACTTCAGAGAAAATTCTATGCAGCCCGTTTGATATAACACTTTAGCTAATCGAAGTTTTAAGAAGATATTCCCTTTTAAAAGGGAGTCTATGACTGAAACATTCTCCTCAATAATTCTGCAAACTCTTTTTGTAATCAAACGAATCTCGCTTAACTTAAGTAAGTTTCGATAATCGTTTAGGATATTAGCGAGACTCTCTAAAACATCTGCAATACGTTCTAAGATTATTAAAGCGCGTCTCACATTCGTGGATGATTCTCTAGCCAAATTCTTAGAGATATAATTAAGTTTTCTAAGAAATGCATCGAGTACTCTCGATCTATTGCTCATCAGAACAGCCTTCTTCTATAATCTTTCAATAATCATAAGCTAGGAAACAAAATAAAGAGTAAAAGTGGTGCCGGGGGCGGGACTCGAACCCGCGAGGCGTAATCGCCACCAGGTCTCGAGCCTGGCGCCGTGCCAGCTCGGCAACCCCGGCATTATTTTCCCTGAGACTTCCTCATATATTTAACATGCTTTTATGATTGCTTTTTTAGAATTTCTCTTGCCTTTATTAGCAGTCTGCTTGAATCTTTATCTCCTTCTTCCTTATTATACAGTTAGTTGGTACAATTGCTGTTGCGTATGTATTCCGAATAACTTCCACATTAACTATCCAATCAGGATTTTCTAAATCAACCTTACCCTTACTAATTCCCTTCGCTAACTCTTCGATGATTTTTCTTCTCTTTACGTTTGCTTCATGCTTAGATACTCTTATGGCCCACTTGTCTTCTTCTCCAAGTCGCCTATTAGCTGTTTCCCAGACAAATTCTTTCACTTCCTCGAACTTAGTTGAGACTTTCTCCACTGGAATTATTCTCTGAGCAAACTCCATAATCCATGGTTTCTTCAGTAAGTAATCTCTGATTCTGCTCATTATATCAATTAACGATAATAACGGAGTTTCGAAAACAAAAGCGATTAAACCTCTTAACCACCACTTATCCCTTCTAATGAATACTACCTCAGCATCGTAAGCAATGTTAGTATTACGTAGAATATGCCATATCTCACTTGCCGCATCAAGCTCGAAATATCTATTTGCTGTAACTAATAACCTTGTATTAACTGGAATAACTGGTTCATCAGCAGCTTTTGATCTCATCTTCTCCCCCAACAATGAATTTGATGTAATAAAAGATAACAACCAATCTAGAATGGGGAAAATAGGAAAACTATAAGATTAGAATGAAACGATTTTAGGCATTTTTGTTTTTCAGAGTTAATTAAAAGAATTATTCTTAGTACGAGTAAATCATCCAGCCTAAAAAGGTATCTTAAGGCATCATATCAACTTACGAAAATTATAATTCTCCTCGCGCTCTCTTCTTCTTTCTTGCTCTTCTCTTAATGGCTGCTCTTCTGCTAGGCCGGACTTTTTCCGCGCCTCTTCCCTTATTTCTTAGCCCTCTTGCCTTCTTTCCAGCACTTGTTAATCCCCTAAATACTCTTCCTCTATGTTGTTTTTCTGTTATCCAGGCGATGACTTTATCCTTTTTTATCACTGGATTATCACGTTCGACCAGAATCACTTCATAGTAAACATATTGCCCATCTTCTCCAACCCAATATGAGTTCAATACCTCGCAGTTCCTATATTTCCTAGCAGCCCTCTCTTCCGCAATCCATTGAAGAGATTTTCGAACAGTATGTCCAGTCACACCTAGAGATTTTGTTTTTCTCCCACTTCTAGGTCTAGGTTTCCGTTGGCCACCTTTCCTTACACGTACTCTAACCAAAATAAAACCCTGTTTAGGTCTCCAGCCAAGTACGCGCGCTCTCCATAAATTCGTTGGTCTCTCGATACGAACTACAGCAGGCTGTCTTCGCCACTCCATTACTCTTTGCTTCATTAATAATTGAAAGATCTCGGATTTCTTCTCAGCCCAAAAGTCTCTGATGTATTTATATGCACCCATTTGTAACCCTCACGTATTCTTGATTAAATGGTTTTAATTTTGTGTGTGACAAAAAATATAAAAATGATGTGGATTCTTCACTCCTCTTGCGCCACTAACCTGTCATAGATCAACCTATCAATTTCACCCCTTCTTATATATTTCTCGAATCTCTGTAGATGCAACCGAATAGCATCTCTGAAAAATTCACTACGGCTTGAGAAGATACCTAATCTTACAAGATGATCAACACGCTCAAGAATTTGCTTCGGAATTTTAAAACTAACTGTAATCATACTCATTTAGACACCCTTAAATGAGGAAAACACATTGGTAAGACTGTTTTTAGGGAATACATGGGAAATACTATATTTCCCACACATTTATTTTTATAAAAGCCTTTCTCTTCAAAGATTTTTATAGAAAACTTAAATCTTAGTCGGTTTTTTAAATGCCAATAAATAGTAATCATCGGATACTGATATTCACTATAAAAAATAAACATCCGATAGCATTAGAGGAAATTAAAGCGATCTTAGAGAGTCTTAGGGCACAAGTTAAGTTCGATAGAATAGAGAGAGGACTTGTTCTATTAAAAACCGATCTCAAAACCGCTTTAATTCTCTCCCAGAGAGCATCTTTAATAAAGTATGTCGGGCTTCTCCTTGGATCGACTTGCGATGAGGCAATAGAAAAGTTAGTAAAGCTTATTAAAGAAGCTGCTAACGAATCACTTCCGTTCTCCTTTTCCATCCTAACTAGTGATTTTTCCAAGATTGATGAGATGGCTTCAAAGATAAGGAGAGTATTCAGGAACTCTTATGTAAATTTAGATAATCCTCTAATACCAATAGAAATTATGAAACTTGAGGAAAATAGCTTCATTCTAATTCCTCTCAGATCCTCTCGACTCGACATAACTCGGTATCAGCCTCAATACAGACCTTATGCTCCCTCCGCCACAATGGATGCCGAGATATCCCGGCTAATCGTTAATTTAACACGTTGTAACTATGCGGATATATTCTTAGATCCTTTCTGCGGCTCTGGTTCTATTCTTTTAGAAGCTTCCCGTATTGGATGCTACACTCTGGGATTAGATATTAATCCTAGGCTAGTGTATGGAGCACAATTCAATTTCCAATCACTATTACATGATGATGCTAACGTTGTCATAGGAGACGCGTCAAGAATGCCGTTTCAAGATGATTCAATAGATGCTATAGGTACTGATCCACCTTACGGCCGCTCTGCTTTAGTTATTGGAAAAAATTTGAAAGATCTTTACCGAGCATTTCTCCAAGAGAGTTATAGAGTCTTGAGGAGGAGGAAACATATATGTTTCTGCGCTCCATTAGAAATGAGAGATTATCTTAATTCTCTTATCAGAGAGATAGGCTTTGAAAAAAGAACTCAGTTTGCTATGAAAGTTCATAAAGGTCTAACTAGATTAATCACCGTACTTTTTGTCCCTTAAATATTGAATTTTCGCTAATATTCTTCTAAAGAATCCTATGAGAGAATGCACTTCTCTTCCAGTCAGAAATGCCCGGGAAATAAAATTTTTGACGATTCCCTTATATATTTCCACTTTTCCCTCTGGCGCATCACCCATGACTTCTTCTATTAGCCGCTCCATATATGAGATCAGGATTTCTCTTTCATGAGGAGAAGAAGGTCTGTATGGGAGCTTACGCATTGTTCGAAGCATTATAGCTAACTCGTAAGCAATTATTGCGACCGCATGAGAGAGATTCATAACTGGATACTCCTCCGATGTCGGAATCGTTACAACTACATCGCACATATTCAATTCTTTATTTGACAAACCTGTATCCTCACTACCAAACAATACGGCAATACGACTACCCTCTGGAAATATGTATTCACGTAACATTGTGGATAATAAAGCTGTTCTCCGGGGATTCTTATCACCACCAACCCTCGCTGTTGTTCCAATAATAAAATGTATTCCCTTTGCTTCAATGAATTCAGAAATAGATGAGAAAACTTCAGCGGAATCTAAGAGATCTTGAGCATGCGCAGCGAATCTCCGTGCAATATCATCTAATTCGCATCTAGGTGCTATCAAGATTAAATTTCTGAATCCGAAATTCTTGATTACTCTAGCGGTAAAGCCAATATTTATCGGGTATTTTGGTCTAACTAATACAAAAAATAACTTAACCATAAAGATTACCTTATCCATCAGGCGAGTCTTAGTAATTATTATCTTGAGGACTTTGACATGATAATTAAATATCGCTTTGAAAAATTGAAAATACTTCTGGAGATCCCCGATTTATATTCCATTGTCTACCAATTGCTTCATACAATACCGCGAGGAAAAATAACTACGTATGGAGAATTGGCTAAAGCTTTAGGTGATATAAAGGCTAGTAGGAGTATTGGGCAAATCTTGGCTTATAATCCATGGCCAGATAAATATCCATGTTATAAAGTCGTTAGGAGCACAGGTGAATTGGGTAAATACTCCTATGGCGGAAAAAATGAGAAAGCTAGAAGACTATCAAAAGAGGGCATAATCGTTAAGAATAATATCATCGAAAATTTTAATGAAGTATTGCTTAAGAGCGATTCATTCGACACAGTTCCCATACTATCCATGCTTCAACGCATTCAACAAGCATTGACGGAACATATTAAACTGACTCCATTAGATATTGAGAGGATAAGAAGAATCATAACACTCGATACAGCTTATTTTGGATCTACTTTTCCAGAAAAAAGCATCTCAGTAGGTATTTTATACGACATAAAACTTGAAAAAATCCTCTATCTTTCCATAGTAGTCACGCCAATATTCTTCCCATATATTCCAGGATACCTATTCTTTCGGGAAGGAATCCCCTTATTACTCACCATAGATAGTCTGATCTCGCTCGGTGGAAAACCTGATGTAATAATATTTGATGGACACGGTTTATTGCACCCGCGAAAAGCTGGAATAGCCACTCATGCTGGTATTCTCCTATCAATGCCTACGATTGGCGTCGCTAAAAAGCTACTCTATGGGAAACTGCTCAAGAGAAAAGAATTCTTAAAAAACGGCTTGAAAGTTACTCCTATAGTAATTGATGATTCGATACTCGGTTTTAGAATTAGAAAAAACAAATCGACAATCTATGTGTCTCCAGGAAATATGGTAGATCCGGAATCTGCCTTAGAGATAATTTTGAGATTAAAATGGTCCAACCATAAGGTTCCAGATATCCTATACGTTCCCCATTTTATCGCGACACAGCTTAGAAAGTATGCCACAAAGCTCTTCCCTTTTATTAAAAATATAGCTCAGAAGCGCTCTAGCAAGTATTCGAGCTAATCTAACGGGTTCAGGATAACGCCCATGTATGGTAAATCTATTGAGCACATAAACAGCTTCATCAATGGAAATTCCAACAGGTCTGATGAATACTCTAAATGAATTTTTCAGCAGAATAGGTATCCTTGGACCATTCCTATGATGTATCCTTACTCTTTCCTCTCCGTCTGGGAGCTCTAGCAAGAACCTTTCTATCCCTTTGCTCTCCTCATAAGTAACCGCTATTATTGGCTTCTTAATATCATCATAAAGCTTATTGAGATCGATAACATTATATAATGCGATTACAGTGCCGCTTAACATAATTATGCTGATATCAGGCCTACTCATCATCCTGTATAATTCGATTATTTTCTCAGTAGCATCCAAGCCTCTAACTGTGATAAAGTTAAAGGCGAAACCATCTACTTGCAAGTCTCCTCGTACAATTACGCCCGCTATAACCGATTTATCAAAGTGTGGAAAATATTCCTTCTTGAAGGATTCCGCAATACCAAGAATACGAAAACCTTTTTTATATATGCTTATTCGTCTCTTCTCCTTCATTTAAGGGCACCAGCTTATTAAATGAGGATCCACTAAAGGTAATAAGGTAATGAAGTGATGTTAGATTAATTCACAGCGGTGGATTGTTTTGAGGAAATATTCTATCTCAAAAAGAGACATCGTTGAATTAATCAGTGTTACAGCTATTCTTCTAGTTATTCTATTGTTACCAACAATTCTAAGCATTATTTTGCATACAAATGTTCCCTTAGCGCATATCATATCTGGTTCGATGCAGCCTACTTACTATCAGGGAGATTTAGTAATCATCGCTGGAGTGCCCCCAGATAAAATTACGGTCGGGGATGTTATAGTGTTCAGGAATCCAAATAATCCTAGTGAGATAATTCTTCATAGAGTCTTTTACATAAAAGTTGTCAATGGTACGCGTTTTTTCTTAACAAAGGGGGATAATCCGTATACAAATCCCTATCCAGATAGCTGGGGATGGGTACATGAAAAGTATCTAATTGGAAAAGTAATTTTTAGGATTCCATTACTGGGCTTGATATTGGAAGTTCTAGGGAATTTTATTATTCGTTTCCTCCTCATCGTTACCTTATCTCTCTTATTACTTCGTGAATTTACTGCGAAAGAAAAATCGTATTATACAGGTCACCATATAAAGAGACCGAAAATTTTGTGTAGAAAAAGCTTTCTTGGTGGATTTATTATCCTCGTTCTATTCTTTACTATTCTTTATGCTTCAGTTAATTATGGAATCGGAGACATTACTGTCAGTATCAGCAAGCCAACTTTATATGAGTATAAAGCAGGAAAAGTGCTAATAGTTCCTCTTCATGTAAAGTCTTTAAAGTTGGGAATAATCAGTATTCGTGAAATTCGTATTTCTTTGGTAAATCCTTCTTTGGGAACTCTTCTGGCCCGCACCGTTTGGAAAATCCCATATAATTTTCATGGTGAAAAATTCGTTTCCGTAGCCTTATTCCTTGGTGAGAATTGCTCATTGGATAGTAAGATGCGTTATGATATAATTCTTGAGATTCTCATATATGATCTATTTGGTTCGCTTGTAGCTTGGAAATTCAGAACATTTACCGTTATCATTACTGGAAGCTATTTACCCGACTTAATTCTTTAATCTTTTTCTTCACGTAACGTGGCATAAATACTCCCATGTAAGCTTGTGGGAGAAAGGGACCTATCTCTGGAATTAAACCTTTTGCTGATGTTCCCCATTTGCATATTATAATGTGTTCTAGAAAACCTAACCTTTCTACATTGAGAATATCTATGACATGTCTGCTCTCTCTTATCGCTTTTTCTACTTGTGATCTAGTTGCACCATAAACTACAATTCTATCAAATCTCTTCGAAAACCAGGATCTTAACATTTTAACTGTTGATCTTCCTAGTAGTCCCCAAGCGATCCTTTCTCTTTCATTAAGCTCTAATTCAAAGTTTACCTTAACCGATAATGGGAAATATTTTCTAATACCGAAGAAATCAAAGATTTCACGAGGAATGTTCGTTTTTACCCTAAAGATTTTTCTCACAAAGTCTTCAAAGGGCACCTTTATTCTATAATAATCATCACCTATAAGTCCGATATCTACTAATACGCCATCATCTCTCACGTCTATAACCCGGCCTTTGTATTCCTCTTCTTCCTTAATTTCATTCCAAACCATCGGCTTTCCTAATTCTTTTTCAAGAAATTTGACCATTATGTTAGCATCCTCTCCTTCGATCATTAATCTCGTAAATCGTTTTGTCGTCTCTAGAACATGGACCCTATTTATGCTAAAATCGATGGCCAATGACCTAATGTATGCTTTCAAGGACTGCTCTAAACTTTTTGACCACTTAATGTAAATCGGTAAAAGCACGGTAACCTCCTTTCTAACCATATTCCGCACCCTGACGATCCCCAGGTATCATTATATTTAAGAAATGAAATTAGCTAAACGATAGTTCCAAAAACTATTAGTAACATTGATTAGTTAGTAGGGGTTAAGATTAATAGTAACACTCTTACATTCTAGGTATATTCGAATGAGAATTCTAGATTTCTCACCAATAATCCTTTTCTGAGGCTTAAAGAATGAATGTGGAGTATCTCATCCGAGGCTTGGAGATGTTTGAACGACTTCGGAGATTAGGGCCCACATCATTTCAGATAATTCTATATATGCTTCAGAAGGGACCCTATAATGATGTATCCCCCAGCGAAATCTCAGAAAAGCTAAATATTTCATCGGATTCAGCTCGAAAAAATATAGAAAGACTATGTAAGGCTGGTTTTCTTATCAGACGCGAAAAAGGAAGTTATATATTAAATTTGGGCGTCTTGCTCTCCGCAATACTAATTAGCATGCGCTACAAAAAGATAAGAAATTTCATCAAAAAGTCAAAAAAGCAAAATAAAATCCTCAAAAATTAATGAATTTTGCACTTAATAATTGTTTGAAAAACTGCTGTTTCACTGTAATTTATTTCCTAATATCAATAATCTAAAATCCCATAACCTACCAACCGGTATTCCCTTTCGACTAGCCGACTAATTGCCACGATTTCCCCTTTAGGCATCGCTAGAGGCCTAAGAAGAGATACCTCAGCTTCCTCCCCATCAGTATACTCGATGATTCCCAGATTTTTATTCGTGCCTATATTTAGTAGTACTTGCTCACCCTTTCTCAGAGGTGGATTTTTCATATCAATTTTCGCTCCAATAATCTTTGGAAACATTTTGATCTTCTTCACATGTATCTTTTGGACAATGGGTGGTAAGTGATCAGGCTTTCCCATCACGCACCCCGCTAATCCATCTGCTTTGGTTATTCCTGGATCCAGTTTAGTGGCTATTCCTATGAGAGCATGCGGCCATGCCCTCTCTAGTTTGTGTCCTCCATCTGTTTGTATACTTACAATCTCTGAAAATAATGGGATGGCCTTATTATCTTCTGTAATGTATCCAGGCCTGATTTCTATTTCGTCACCAACTTTTAACTCGCCTCTTTTTAGCGCGCCTCCTAAAGCTCCTCCAATGAGCTTCTCGGGATGCGTTCCAGGTAAATTAGGGTCAAATGAGCGGGCAACGTAGAATATTGGATCACCTTCCCTATTAATTTGTTTAGGTTTAAAGAACTGCAATATTGCCGCCAGTAAGATATCTATGTTTATTCTCAAAGCTGCACTAACTGGGATTATAGGAGGAATTCCGTAAGAGGTTTCATTCTTAAAGAAATTAATTATTTGCTTATAATTCTCATACAATTTTTCTTTTGAAACGAGTTCTATCTTATTCTGAGCGACTATTATATCTTTTACACCCATAACTTCTAAGGCTGTGACGTGTTCTCTAGTTTGAGGCATAGGACATGGCTCGTTGGCCGCAATTACTACAAGACCATAATCAATTATCGAAGCCCCAGCCAACATAGTGGAAATCAAAATCTCGTGGCCTGGATGGTCTAAGATCGAATAACATCGAAGATGTTTTGGTCTCTCTGATCCTTTACATATGGGTCGGGCATTAGATACAAGACATTCTGGCAAACGAGAATTCGGGCACAGGTAGATATCCAGATGAGAATATCCCAATTTTATTGTTATGCCTTGAAGAAGCTCTCTACTATGGGTTGCAGGAAATTTACCCGTAAGAGCTTCCGTTAAGGTAGATTTGCCATGATCAACATGCCCAGCAGTCCCTATAATGCCCACGGATCTATGTTCTACCGGGGATTCTGGTAGATCTTCTAATTTATCTAAGTCAATGCCTAAAATCTCTGCAAGCATACTCTTATTTAGTAACTCCTTTTCATTCCTAGCCATGTCGCTTTCTACCACTAGAATTCACCGCAAAAATTTGCACCTCTCATTTATGTTAGCTTTTCATCAAAAAGATATATAAAAGGGTTTTGACATCGATTATCTCGTTTTTACTCCGATGTATTTTTATTTATGATGGCACACGGTATCGATATTTAAAGCATGGATGAAATTTTCACTCAAAAGAATTTCTTAAGGAATTTTACAAAAGCTAAAAAATCATCAAGATTTTTCCCTGATATGAACCTAAATTTCGAGATAAGGGGCGCTCCCTTACAATAATCATTGATAATTGAGCTAAAATATTGGCCTTTAACAAATAGGAAATCTAAGTCTCTCTGAGACAATAAACTTAAGATAAACCGTATAAGCGTAATAGGGGAACCCGCCTTAGCTATAACGTTTAGAAAAATGTTTGACGATGAATTTATTATATATATTTGTATCTCTAGGTTTTCATCTGCTTGGCAAAAACCTAGGAAAAACTCATTTATTAACTTAAACATAAAGGACAAAGCATCAGCTATATTTTCACTTCCGATTTTTGATTTTTTTACAAAGAAGAAGAGAAAATAAGATCTCTGTCCTTGATTTATTACAACAATTAAGTTTTGAAAAATTTTACCAACTTTTTTGAGAAAAATCTCGTTATTCCATAAATTCTCAAATTTTATTGTTTGGCATTTTTTTAAGATATTGAGCACTTTCCTACAATATTCTTCACGTGATAAGAATTTGTAGGTCGTATGGATAGAGGACAGATTCTTAGATTTCGTTCGTAGAAAAGTGATCAGCAACACTCCTCTTTCTGCTAA
>JAHKLG010000100.1 GCA_029856625.1 Candidatus Njordarchaeota archaeon
AATGCTTCTCATAAAAAAGAAAGGGAATTCTATAGGTAGGATTTAGAAGTAATTTTTGCTTGCTTGATCGTTGCGGATGTGGAGAAAGAATAGTGTATTCTTGATCGAAACTCATGCCTCCTTCCAATATTCCAATTTTTAATTGGTCTATAATAGCCAACTATGCGACTCCATATCTCTATATTCTCTGATCCACACTTAGGGCATGACTCATAAACCCCGACCCCTTCCCATCCGCATTTATTGCAAAATGTTAATGCTGGTGTTATACTAAAGTACACTATTTTTGTCTTAGTTACAATATTATAGATCATTCTCTTAAGAGCTCTCTCATCAGGCATCTCTGCTAAGAATATATGCATCATTACTCCGCCAGTAAATTCTTTCTGAACCTCGCTTTCAAGGGAAATCCTCTCCGAGAGAGGTATGTCAGCGTAATATGGAACTATGCTATTACTATAGAAAGGTACGTCATCTAGCATTGGTATGAATGCTCTCATCTTTTCCCGCTTTATAAGTTTTAGATCACTTAGAGCCAGTCTATATGCTGCGCTTTCACCCGGTACTTCCTCCACATTATATAAATATCCATCTTCGGCCTCATACTCCTGACAAATTTTTCGAATTTCTTGGATTATTCTCTTCATCAAAATTGTAGCTTCCTTTCTCTCATTCTTACTGCTATCAATCCACAGTTTCTCGTTATTCATTAAATTTGCAACTGCTTCTGGGAGACCTATTACTCCAATTGTGCTGAAATGATTGTTTAAATGCCCTAAATAAAGCTTAGTAATAGGCATTAAGCCTTTCTCGAGGGAAATTTCATACCTCTTCCTCAAAATTATGAGGAGATTTCTAATTTCTTTAAGAAGTTCTCTCAATTTATCAAAGAATATTTCCTCCTCATTAAAGAATGCTAATCTAGGCAGGTTTATTGTGATAACACCTATACTTCCCGTAGCATCTGGCAGTGCCCATAATCCTCGAACCCTTCTAAATTTTTCTAACTCCTCAACTAGAGACTCCTCAGAACTTCTTCTAAGCTTAAAGAGAGACCCTTTTCTTGATAGCTTCTCGAAATCAATTGTTAGTCTACAACACATAGCGTAGAGAGCACTTACGTCCGTTTGATATCCATTAAGAATATAAATTGTCCCACGACGTGCTAACACTTCGAACAATAGGTCTGTGAGATCTCCCCATCTAGACCCGTTCCAGTCAAATCTCTTCGTAAACATCATGGTAACTATCGGGAACGTAAAGGGTTTTCCGTCAGCATCTCCCTCTAAAAATTGCATGAACAAAGCTTTTGATATTTCTATTGCTTCTTCCAAGTAATCTCCTAAAATTCCCACTTTTCTACCACCAATAATCGCTTCCGCATTAAGAAATGAAGGTACCGTGTCAAGAACTATAGTCACATTAGTAAAAGGGCTCTGAAAACCTAAGCGACTAGGATAATTTAGCTCATAGACAAATCTTTGTAATGCTTGTTTAATGCTATTAAACCCTAATTTATCATATCTAATAAATGGTGCCAGGAATAAGTCGATAGCCGAGACTGCTTGAGCCCCACTCCATTCCTGACTCGCTAGGAAAAAGAAGCTCACCAGGTGCGAAATGGCTGTATCTAAGTGTTTCGCTGGTCTAGTATTGATTGTTGGCGTTCTTAAACCCATCTTTAAAAGCTTATAGTAGGACCACCCAACGCAATATGGAATAAAGAGGGAATGGGGTAATTTGTGGATGTGTATGTCTCCGCTAATATGCATCTTAACGAAATTTTCTGGCAAGTATTCGCGTAGTATAACTGGATCTTTCAGAATTTTATCCATGAGATAGCCTATGAAGCTACTATATGCCTTGTTAACGTTAGCATTTTCTTTAACTAGCCAATCACTTTCCTCCAAGTAAGCTTTCTCAAGCTCACTTATTCTTTTTTTCACAAAGACTCACTCATCATTATTCTCTAAATCCATTATTAGGAGATTTTAAGGAAAAAATTTATGGAATAATTAACCTAAAAGGCTTCTTGAGATGATCAAAGAATATCACTCTTATGACATATTCTAGGTGAATATATGAGCGCTGTAGTGGTTGTTGGAGGATTCTTTGGAGATGAGGGGAAGGGAAAAATAATTAGTTATCTCGCGCTTAATGATAAACCGAGCATCGTCGTTAGAGGAGGAGTAGGACCAAATGCTGGGCACACCGTGGTTTATAAAGGAAAAACGTATAAGCTTAGGCAAATACCTAGCGGATTCGTTTATGAGAAGGCTAGACTCTTAATAGGCCCAGGAGTTTTGATTAATCCCGAAGTTCTTCTGCGAGAGATAAAAGAGACTGGAATTGATCCTAAGCGTTTGGGTGTTGATTATCAGTGCGGTATTATAGAGAAAACTCACATTGAAAGGGATAGAAAGCCAGATTTAAAGGGGAGAATTGGTACGACAGGGACTGGATGTGGTCCTGCTAACGCAGATAGAGCATTAAGAGTACTAAAAGTAGCGAGAGACGTACCCGAACTGAAAAAATTCTTAACTGATGTTCCTGGTGAGCTACACGAAGCCATAGATAATGGTCTTCCAATTCTAGTAGAAGGTACCCAAGGAACTTTTTTGTCCTTATACCATGGTACGTATCCGTTCGTCACAAGTGATGATGTTACGGCATCCGGAATTTGTGCTGACGTTGGTATAGGGCCAAAACATGTCAAGGATGTCATTATTGTCTTCAAATCCTATGTTACACGTGTAGGTGCAGGACCATTGCCTGGAGAGCTCTCTGAAGAAGAGGCAGCTCGGAGGGGATGGCTTGAGATAGCTACTGTTACGGGTAGGAAACGTAGAGCAGCACCCTTTAACTTTGATTTAGCTAAGAGAGCCGTGAAGCTGAATAGCGCTACGATGATAGCTATAACGAAGCTAGATGTCGTTTTTCCGGAAACAGCTGGTGTCAGTGATTTTGATAAGCTAAGTGATAGGGCAATACACTTTATTAGGGAAGTAGAGAAAAAACTGCATGTACCAGTAAAAATAATAAGCACAGGCCCAGATATCGAACATACCATTGATTTGCGATGAGGGATAAGAATGTGTGAGAAATTAGTAGTAGAATTATTGAAAGAATTTGTATCAATAGATACGACATCAACAGAGAGAAAGAATTTTGATAAAATGGTCGAGGTAATTAGCCAAAGAGCTAGAGAGTTTGGATTAGTTGTCAAGAAAATAGTTGATAAGAAGAAGATTCCACATCTTATAATTTCCTTACCAAATGCTCCAAAAAATGCGAAAAAGATAATCTTTCTCACACACTATGATGTAGTCCCCCCTGGAGAAGGATGGAGCTTTGACCCGTTCACACCTATTGTAAAGGAGGGGAAAGTTTACGGAAGAGGAGCCTCAGATGATAAATCTGGCATAGTGGCTGGTTTAATAGCATTTAAAGAAGTGTTAGATAACGGGCTCGTTCCTAAAGTATATCCAGAGCTCATCGTAGCGGGTGGAGAAGAAACTGGAGAATCAGTAGATTTCTTCAAAGAGATAATGGGAGATATCGCAGTAGTATTGGATGTGGGTCCAGAGGGGTTATCTATAGGAGCCTCTGGTGTTGCTAGAATTAGAGTAAGGGTAAAAGGCAGACAAGCGCACTCTGCATATCCATTTAAAGGTAAGAACGCGATATATGAGGCGAGTAAGTTAATTAATTTTCTGAGGAAGTATGCAGAAGAATTAGAGAAAACTAGAGTATCGCAATACGCCGCACCAGAACATTATGAAAAATTACCAGCCCGCCTAAGCGTAACAATGATAAAGGGCGGTGTAGCTCCAAATATCATTCCTGGAGAATGCGAACTAATAATTGATAGGAGAACAATTCCAGAGGAAGATGCTGAGGAAGCAGCTCGGGAAATACAAAGAGTAATTCTGGACTTTGCTCATAAAGAAGGGGTTGATGTGGAATTGGATGCGCGCGGACTTATAAATGGATGGGTTACAAAGGATGAGAAAATAGTAATGAAGTTCAAGAAAATTCTAGAGGATATCTTAGGCAAAGAGGTGAGGCTAGTTGTTGAGTTAGGCGGAACTGATGGTGTGCATTTAATTGATCGAATGCCAGTTGGTCAGTTCGGTGCATTAAGAAGCGAAAATAATATTCATGGCATTGATGAATTTGTTTACATAAAAGATGTTATATTAGTGAAAGATTTTGTAAAAAGAGTTATCCTCACAGAATTTTAAAACAACAAATTATTGCTTACTATCTAGTGAATTATTAATATTTTTATTCATATTTACTATTCGTTCAAATAAGGGTTCTGAATAAAGTGTTATATATGAGCTATGAATCTGAGGATATTTCGAAAATATTAAGATATGGCGATGCAGAGAGTATTAAACAATCAATTATCCGAATTCTGAGACAATCTCTAGAGAGTGAAGATGAGATAGAGAAAAGACGGATACGAAGAATATACGTTCCTCTTCCATATGAAATAAGATCAAAAATTAAGATAGCCGCCCTCCAAGCTCTGAAAGAAATAGGATACTGGGATCCAGAAATCTTCGATAGTATATTCTTGCTTGCAAAGAATGATCCAGATTATGAAATTAGAAGATTGGCAGAGGAAACAATCATAGCTGTACTGAGAAAAACTAATCATAAAAAAGAAAGTCTCCTACAAGTCCTGAACGCCATAAATAAACGCGAGATTCTTATCTCTCCAATAGATGCTGTGAAAGCTAGTGGTATAGAAGCAGCTGAAGAATTGCTGAAGGATGAAAATGTATCTAAAGATGTTAAGGAACTTGTAAAATTCTGTTTAGAAGCAATAAAAAAGGAAAAAAGTTAGGGAACTTCTTATCTTTCTCTTTTTCCAGCGATGAACTCCTCAACCCACTGCTTAGCTATGTAATCAGGGACTTGTACTGGTGGGTGCTTAAAGGCATAAGCTGATATGCTAATGAGAGGGCCGCCGATTCCCCTATCCAAGGCTAACTTTACAGCTCTTATAACATCAATTACTGTGCCAGCACTATTTGGAGAGTCCGCTACAACCAGTTTTGCCTCAATTATCACCGGAAAACCTCCGAACTTCTCTCCCTCTAAGTATATGTAAGCTATCTTTGTATCCCCTAAGAACGGTACGTAATCACTTGGACCGATTCTAGTTGGCATTTCATAGTCGACTAGGCTTGTAACAGCTTCTGTTTTGCTAATTCTCTTAAATCTCAGACGCTCCTCAGCTGTCATGTTTAAGAAGTCCGTATTTCCTCCAATGTTGAGCTGATACGTTTTCTTAGGCTTAATTCCTCTATCTAACATTAATTGAACTAATGTTCTGTGAAGGATTGTTGCACCTAGCTGGCTCTTAATATCGTCTCCTGCAATTGGAACTTTCCTATCCTCGAATCTCTTTGCCCACTCTGGATCACTAGCAATGAATTCTGGAATAGCATTAATGAAGCCCACCTTAGCATCTAACGCAGCTTGGGCATAATACCTGGTAGCTTTATAGCTGCCCACTGGTGTAAAGTTAATCAAT
>JAHKLG010000101.1 GCA_029856625.1 Candidatus Njordarchaeota archaeon
AATAGGGGATATAGAGAGTGGTGAGAAACCAGTTGTTTACTTCAACGAGATATCCCCAAGACCTCATGATACAGGGATGGTGACTCTAGTTACGCAAGATCTATCAGAGATGGCTCTCCATGTTAGAGCTATTTTAGGATTACCAATACCGAGAATATACCTACATACTCCAGGTGCTTCTCATGTTGTACTCGCTAGGAAAGCTGGCTACTGGGCCCCCGGTTACTCTGGCGTCTGGGATGCGCTCAAAATACCCGGAATACACCTTAGATTATTCGGTAAACCAGTGACTTATTATGAGCGTAGAATGGGTGTTGTGTTAGCTATTGGTAAAAACACTATTGAAGCTCGCGAAAAAGCTATGAAGGCTGCTCATATTTTGGAGGAGGGCATCGTTTATGAATAGAGACCCATTAGTAGCTGTGATAATGGGTAGTGAGAGTGATCGCCCCATAGCTGAGAAAGTTACGAAGATTCTTGAACGGTATGATGTTCCCTACGAAGTTAAAGTATTATCCGCTCATAGAAACCCGAAAGAGCTTGAAGAATATGTTACCTCCTCCAAAGCTCATATTTTTATTGGTATTGCGGGTCTAGCAGCCCACTTACCTGGCTTTATTGCAAGTCGAACTAATAAACCCGTGATTGGGGTTCCTGTAAGTGCGAAGTTAGGTGGTTTAGATGCCCTATTATCCATTGTTCAGATGCCTAGAGGAGTACCAGTAGCCACTGTTGGTATTGATAATGGCGAGAATGCTGCTTACTTAGCTCTCAGAATTCTTGCTCTTTATGATGAAGAGATCCGTAAGAAGCTGGAGGAGGGCAAATGAGAAAGGAGAAAAGCTGGACTTATGCGAAGGCTGGGGTAGATATCGATAAGGTCTCTATTCTTCAAAAACACGCCTTAAGTATTATTGAAAACCTCTCCCAGAAGCTTAAGATTCCCGTTCATGGCTTAAGGGGTAGATTCACAACATTTGTTGAGATTAATGGTCTCAGAATCGCTCTTCACGTAGATGGCGTGGGAACAAAAGTGCTCGTTGCCCAACTCGTTGGTAGTTATTGGCAAGTTGGTCAAGATGTTGTGGCAATGAATGTGAATGATCTAGTAGCTGGTGGTGCAGATCCTTTTGCCATAGTGGATTACTTAGCAATGGAAAAGCCAGATGAGGAGATATTTACAGGGGTCATGAAAGGCATTTCGTCTGCTTGTGAGGAAGCGAAGGTTGTGCTTATGGGAGGTGAGACAGCTATTATGCCAGATGTTGTAAAGGGTTATATCCCTGGTAAAGGCTTCGACTTGGTAGCTACTGGAATGGGTATTGTGAAATGGAATGCAGAAATCGGGTCTGAAAATGATGTTCTAATCGGTTTTGAAAGTAATGGTATTCATTCTAACGGCTTATCACTTGCTAGAAAGGTTCTTCTCAGTAAGTATAAAGTAGATGACCTCTTCCCATATGATGAAAGTAGAACTATTGGAGAGGAGTTATTGAGACCAACTAGAATATATGTTAATCTCTGCAGAGAGTTATGGGAGAGGAGGCTAGTGAAGAACTTCGCTCATATTACTGGTGGCGCGTTTAGGAAGATAAAGAGAGTCCTAAAAGAGGGCCTAGGAGCTATTCTTAATGTACCAGAGCCACCACCAATATTTAAGCTCATCAAGGAGGAGGGTAATGTGCCCTGGAATGAGATGTATAGGACATTTAATATGGGAGTTGGAATGGTAGCTATTACTACACGTGATAATGTTGATGAGATCATTTCCATTGCCAAGAAGTTTGGTATTAAAGCATTCTTACTAGGGAGAGTGATTAAGGGGGATGCTATATTGATAAGGGTAGAGAGCATTGGAGAGGTGAGGATTTCGTGAGCGAGATAAAGACCATAGCTACTCTTGCCAGTCACTCTGCTTTGCAAATTCTTAAAGGAGCTAAGGAGGAAGGATTCGAGACTATAGCTATTTGTCTGAGGAGAAGATTGGGTGTTTATGAGAGATTCAGACATTTTATTGATCGGATAATCGTCGTAGATGATTTCAAGGAGATTGTTAATAAGGATATTCAAAAAGAGTTATTCGAGATGAGGGCTATCCTTATTCCCCACGGTAGTTTTGTCGAGTATCTTGGGATCGAGAATATTGAGAGGATAGAGGTTCCAATTTTTGGTAATAAGAAGCTTATGATTTGGGAGCATGATGCTTGGAGAAAGTTAGAGCTATTAGAGAAGAGTGGGATTAGGACTCCAAAACTCTTTAGGAAGATTGATGAAGTAGATAGGCCTGTTATTGTTAAGTTTCATGGTGCTAAGGGTGGGAGAGGCTACTTTGTGGCTAGGAACTCAGAAGAACTTAGAAATAAACTTGCAGAGAAGGGGCTTGATGCGTCCCAATTAATCATCCAAGAATATATTTTTGGTACACCAATGTATTTTCATTACTTCTACTCACCTATATTAAAGCGACTGGAGCTATTGGGAGCTGATATTAGATATGAGAGCGAGGTAGATGGTATAAAGAGATACCCTTATCCAGTTGAGGATTATACATTCACCGTAGTTGGTAATATTCCCCTCGTTCTTAGGGAATCCCTGCTCGAGCAAGTATTTGATTATGGTGAAAAATTTGTTGTCGCTACAAGAAATTTAATTCCCCCAGGAGTTATAGGGCCTTTCTGTTTGGAAGCCATTTGTAAGAGTAATTTAGAGATTGTTGTTTTTGAGTTCTCTGGTAGGATTGTTGCTGGGACTAATCTTTATGTTCGCGGTTCTCCTTATAGCTGGTTATATTTTAATGAACCGATGAGCACCGGGAGGCGTATTGCTCGTGAAATAAAGCTTGCTATTGAAAAAAATGCATTGAATAAAATAATTGTGGGGTGATGATATGATCAGCGTAGATGAGATGAGGAAGCTTGTTAGGGATGAGTATGATTGGGATAATATACATATTGGAGTATTAGGTAGTCACTCCGCCTTAGATGTATTAGATGGGGCTAAGGATGAGGGATTTAAGACTGTAGTTATATGTCAGCGTGGAAGAGAAAAGCCCTATCTGAGATTTAAGAGGCTCTGTGATGAAGTGATAATTCTGGATAAGTTTAGAGATATGGTGCGGGAGGAAGTTCAGGAAAGGTTGAGGGAATTAAACACAATATTTGTCCCAAATAGGAGCTTTTCCGTATACGTTGGTTACGATAATATAGAAAATGTTCTAAGAATTCCACTATTTGGATCACGCCACCTATTAAGGGCTGAAGAGAGAGTAGGCGAAGTGAATTATTATAGAATTCTGGATGCCGCGGGAATCAGAAGACCTAAGACTTTTAAAGATCCCTCAGAGATCGATAGACCAGTTATTGTAAAGGCTATGGCAGCTGGTAGTGTAGAAAGAGCATTTTTTGTTGCTATGAGCCCTGAGGATTTTTGGTCTAAGGTTGAGGAGCTTAAAAGGCAGGGGTTAATAACTGATAAAGAAATTAGAGAGGCTTCGATAGAGGAGCTTGTTATAGGTGTTGATTTCAACTTTAATTATTTTAACTCCATCATTCGTAACGAGTTAGAATTTCATGGTATTGATAGGAGATTGCAAACTAATATTCATGGTTTCGTGAGACTACCAGCGAATATCCAGCTAGAGCTTAAAGATTTTACAATAAGGAATGTCGAGATAGGTCATATGCTAGCTACTATTAGGGAATCACAGCTCGTCAAAGTTTTCGATATGGGGGAGAGATTTGTCGAGACTCTGGAAAAAATGTATCCTCCAGGGATAATAGGGCCTTTCACATTACAGACAATCGTTACGGAGAAGCTAGAGTTTGTAGTGGTGGATGTTGCTTTTAGGATCGGAGGCGGAACAAATGTATGGGCGGGAATAGGTAGTCAATACAGCAAATTCTACTTCGGGGAACCAATAAGCATAGGCCGGAGAATAGCGATAGAGATTAGGGAAGCAATAGAGAATGATTCATTAGATAAAATCGTTACCTAACACAAATCTTTCATCACAATTTTTAATAGTTTCTCGTTCTACCTCTTATATTTATATAATCATATAGTCATATATTCTATAGATAATGACTTGCAATGTTCTGGATGAGAACTATGTCCACTACTGTGCTTGTTAAGAAAGATACAATTAAGCTCTTGGAGAAGGCTAAGAGAATTCTTAAGCTTAGATCTTATGATGAGGTAATTAGAGTAGCTGTTGAGAAGCTCCTTAATATTCCTGATGATATGTTTGGCATCGACAGGGGGAGAATTAGCCCGTTCAGTGAGGGAGACAGATTGTTTTCAGAAGATGAGAGTGAGGATTAATGATAATAGTACTTGATTCATGGGCTTGGATAGAGTATTTCTCTGGAAGCGAGCATGGATTAATCGTAAAGGATTATCTTGAGAAGCATCAAATAATTACCCCCAACATTGTTCTCCTCGAAATAGCTGGTAAATATGCGCGTGAAGGATTCAATAGAGAAGAAATTCTAAAGAGATTATTGTTCATCATAAAGAAGAGTGAGATAATAGATTTTGATCATGAGCTAGCAGTTGAGGCGGCGGAGTGCCTAATTGAGTTGAGGAAACATGCAAAGAAGCAAGGGATAAAACAGAGACCCGGTATAGCTGATGGCTTAATTCTGGCTATCACGAGAAAAGTTAGAGGAAAATTATTAACTGGAGATAAACATTTTAAGGGCTTAAGAGATGTCATATTTATTAAGAGATGATAATGGATTAATACATGTGAAGCGTTCCAAGCTTCTTCGCTCTCATGACCATGACTTTATATGTCAATAACCCGATTACTAGGAAGATGATTGAGAGAACGTGTATAATTATTAGCTCGGTCCAGAATGGTGTGAGGATAATATTACCTATTATTAGCTCTTTCTCTATAAGTTCAGGTTCAATTCCTATCATTGTTGTTCTAAATAAATCGATGTAGTATGAGAAAGGTAATAGCTTAGAGATTACGAGCATAGATTCTGGGAGAGATCTGAAAGGATAGAAAACCGCCGAGAATATCATTACGATAAACTGTATAACGTTAGCACTCATGGCTGATCTCTTCATGGATATAACAAACCCAGCATACAAGTATCCAAACCCTATAAACCCAATGATTGATATCGCTAAAATATAGAGAGCTAGTGGAATATTCTTAGCCAGAAACTCCCCAGTGACTACCCAGAAGATTATGGGAAATGTAAGCATTATGGGGAAATCCCTGATAAAAATCCTAATTAATCTAGCTAAGGGATACAAGAACTCATTAATAGGTGTCAGAAAGTTTTGCTCGAGAATACCAGTTATTTGATCATATCTTAAGCCCCCAGCAATAGTCCATATGGTATCGGATATGAAAAGGTAAATGAAAAAGCCCCATAACGTGAATAAAGCTGGCGATACCCCTGCGAAATCACCAGATTTTGGGAGGAAGAGTAGTATTGGTAAGTAAAAAACCATTATCCATAGAGCTAATTCTACGAAATCAGCGACGAAATTAATCGGATACCGTAGGGAGATTTTCAGGAG
>JAHKLG010000102.1 GCA_029856625.1 Candidatus Njordarchaeota archaeon
TCCACTGGATTCCCTGGATGGTCTCGTTTGAGGTGATGTGTACATATGCAGCATCAGGATCAACCTCGAGTTGTGAGGCAACAGGCAGGGTGGTAAATTTTGAGCTTTCCCCGTCAAAAAGGACATTAACACCACCTGTTTTTTTTGAATCATTGTAGGCTTTTTTTGCCCAGGAGCCAGTAAGTGTGAAGTCGCAGCTTTTTCCGGTTTGAAGAAAGTTAAGAGGGATCATGGAAAACTGAAGGGTTGCGCCTCCTCCCAGGAACAGAACCTTGTAGTTGTCAGGCACATTGAGAAGCTCTCGGACCAGGCTGATTGTTCCATTATGAATTTCATCATATTCGCTGCTTCTGTGACTTGCTTCAATAAGAGACAGTCCCATTGAATGGTAGTCTACTATTTCTTCACGGATCTGTTCCAGTACAGCCAGTGGAAGTGTTGAGGGCCCTGCGTTAAAATTAAATTTTCTGCTCATTTCCTTTTCCTTTCTTGTCAGATTAGTTGCCTTAAAAACCCCCGTGAAACCTTACTCTTTTATCCCTTGCTATTTTTAGATGATACAGCAGAACACGGAAAAAAACAATGAAAATGATGTATCCGTTGCACAGTAACAGAGTTTACAATAGACAGAACAGGAGGTGGCCTTTTTTCAGTCTTAAGCAGTAAAGGTTTTTCCTGACCGGGCGAGTTTTTTTTCTGTGAATTCCAGAACATACGGAAGTAATTTTTTCAGATATGTCCTGTTGTTTTTGCCTGCATACTGTCTGATAAACCACAGGCGGTGTTTTTTTGTGACCACGGTTGTATCAAGGAAAGAACAGTTCAGGCGTGCAATGTCCCTTGCCATTTTTTTGAAGGCAATGTTTTTAAGTATTTGTGCAGAGTCAAGGTCTGTGAAGAACAGTTTAATTGTATTATCAGGTTGAGTGCTTATTAGAATGTTTTTTGCTTTCAGGTCTCTATGATAGATTCCATTGTCATGCATGAAACGAATTTGTGAAGCTGCCATGCTGATAATATCTGATTGTCTACCTGCGTCCAGCTGGATGAAGGTTGTTGATATGTATCTGTCAAGGGTGGTGGTACTGGTAAGAAACCTTGAGAAAAAATATAATCTCCCACTCGTCATCTTCGGCCATGTAGGTGATGGTAATCTCCACCCAACAACATGGGTTGATGCTTCTGATGAAAATGCTAAGAAACGCTTATGGGAGATGTTTTATGAAATAATGGATATCGCGCTAGAATTGGGTGGCACGATTAGTGCTGAACATGGAATAGGCACGTTAAAAAAGAAAGGGTTAAGAAAAGAATTTGAAGTGAAGAAATCGCTGAAAGCCTTGGAATTGATGCGAGAGATAAAGAGAGTATTTGATCCAAAGAATATTCTCAACCCAGGAAAAGTGATATAAGCGGTGAAGTAGCAATGGTTTCTAAGGATGATACATGGGAAAGGATATACAGAGAGCTAGCGAAGTGCGCCTACTGTGGATTCTGCGAGTATGCCTGTCCAACGATAAAATATGGAGACTTTAGACGCCAATATGGCCCACGTGGTAGGGTAAACGCTATTCTATTCGCTATGCGTCAGGGGATTATAACAATTGAGAGCATTCATTCCATCTTTACATGCTTAGAATGTGGCGCATGCACGCTTCACTGTCCGGCTAAGATAGATGTTGCTAAGGCTGTTAGATACTTTAGAGCTCTCTTAATTAGCGGAAGAGTAGAAATTCCAGAGAAAATTGCAAAACATGTTCCCTCAATTAAGAGGAGGTAAAGAACTGTGATCCCACTCCATCCCGTTTTCTCTATAATTGTGAATAACATAAGAAGAACAGCCTTTCCATTCCCCCTTAATAAAAGAGATTGTTTTAAATGGGCTGAGGAACTCAAAATCCCACGACACGGAGAAGTTTTTCTCTATACTTCATGTCTTTACCAGCTAATACCATATATCAATGCGATAACCCGCTGGTTAGAGAGAGCTGAACATTCGTCCATAATCAAAACGGGGCTCAGACTCTTAGGGAGATTTCCGTCCCTTAGTTCTCTATCACGAATTATCATAAGACCAGATAGGAGAGAGATTGAGAGATTCGTTCAGATCCCCAAGAAAATCGCCGAAGTATTAACCAAACTCGGTGTTAATTTTGCATCACTCTATGATAATGACATCTACTCAGGAGCTTTACTCTATGATTTAGGTCTTGATGATTATTTCCAAGAACATGCAGAAAGAGTATACAAAATATTTCGAGAAAACAATGTGAAGAAAGTTATTACTATTGATCCTCATACCACTTACATATTAAAGAACATTTACCCAGAGATCATTGATGGATTCGACATAGAAGTTGAATCCTACCTAGAAGTATTAGTGGAGAAAATCGGGAATAAGAGTGAGAAATCCGAAAAAATAACGATTCATGACCCTTGTCTTTATGCTAGAGAATTAGGAATAATAAATGAGCCTAGAAGGATTTTGGAAAGCTTAGGATTCGAGATAGAAGAAGCAAAGCATTCCAGAATACATACAATGTGTTGTGGTGGTCCAATAGAATCTATAGCACCTGAAATGTCCCGGAAAATTGCTAAGGCTAGGCTAATGGAGTTATCTCAAAAATCAAAGAAAATCGTAGCTATGTGCCCTATATGCATAGCTAATCTTAGGAGACACGCAGAAGAGGGTCTTGAAATAGTTGATATTTCTGAGCTCATATTCGATAGGATGATGAAATAGGCTAATTTCTACTGAATCCATCCATTTTTGAAGTTTAACTATACCTATTATACCTCAATTTTTATTATTCAGATAGTTTAGATCTGACTCAGAGCTTTAGAGGGTTTTTAATATGGATGTTTTGAAGGAAAAAAGAAAGATTAGTGAAGAGTTAAGACCATTCTTTAGACCTAAATCAATTGCTGTAATTGGTGCTTCTCATAAAGAGGGATCACCCGGTAATGTTATTTTCCACAATTTAATAGCTAATTACAGAGAAGGGAGACTGAAGGCACGAGTATATGGAGTAAATATTAAGGGAGGAGAATTATTTGGTGAGAAACTCTATAAGTCCATTCTTGATGTTCCGGAGGCGGTAGAACATGCTATAATAGTAATTCCCGCTAAGTTTGTGCCAGACGCGATAGAGGAGTGTGGCAAGAAGGGAGTTAAGGTAGCTACCATCATTTCCGGAGGCTTCTCAGAAGTTGGAAATTTTGAGCTTGAAAGAAAAGTGTTAGAGAATGCAAGAAAATATGGTATAAGAATAATAGGTCCTAATGGTCTTGGAATATTCGATGCTTATTCTGGAGTCGATACTCTTTTCATACCAGAAAAGAAAGAGACTGATGAGGGCTTAAAGATTAATATGCCGAGGCCAAAAGCTGGTTTCATCTCGTTCTTATCCCAGAGCGGAGCGCTTGGTGATGCTGTTTTAGACTACATGTATGGAGAAAATTTAGGAATCTCCAAGTTTATTAGTTGGGGTAATAAAATAGACGTGGATGAAAGCGAAATGCTACTCTATCTGATGGATGATGAAACTACTAGAGTTGTCATCATGTATATAGAGGCGATAAGAAAAGAAGGACAAAAACTTGTCATAGTAGGTAAAGAATTCTCGAAAAAGAAGCCCATAGTCGTTTTAAAGGGTGGTGTGACAGCAGCCGGCGCTAGGGCCACCTGGAGTCATACTGCTTCCCTCGCTGGTAATGTGAGAATTTATGAAGCAGCTTTTAGGGAGATGGGGGCATTAATCGCGGAGAATCTGCTAGAACTGCTGGATATGGCTAAGGCTTTATCTCTTCAACCTCCCGCTAAAGGAAGAAATATTGGAATAGTCACTAATGGGGGAGGCCCAGGTATCCTAGTTAGCGATTTCGCCGAGAAAGCCGGTCTTAGGGTACCCAAATTATCCAAAGAAACTATTGAGGAACTCAAAAAATATGTGAATGAGGGCATTATTCCTCCAATAGCTACGTTTCCTAATCCAATAGATCTCAGTGGAAGCGCTACTGATGAATCATATGTTGTTGCTACTGAAACTCTCTTACAAGATCCCAGCATTGATCTTGTAATAGTACTTGCATTGCATCATCCTCCTACAATAACTAAGGATATGCCTAGAAAGATGATTAAGGTAATCAAGGATTATCAGAAACCAACACTCGTAATAGATATGGGTAGTGCTGAGGTTTCAGTATGGGTGCGTAAACAATTTGATGATGCAGGGATACCTTCTTATCCCTTACCAGAGAGAGCAATTTATGGTGCAAAAGCTCTTGTAGAGTACGGTATGTGGTTAAAGAAGAATGGAGTATTAGAGAAACATCTTGAAGAATGGCATCCCGCGATTTAGGATGATTATGTACCATTGTTTACATATATTTTAAATACAGATTATTGGTGCAGGATGTTAATTCATTGAAATACTATAGGTGTTTAATTATGAATCACGAAAACTTCTTCAAATCCCCTGTTGTGTTACGTAGAATTGTAGGCTTTCTTATACTTGATATATTGCTTCGAGGAGATTACCATGGTTATGATTTGTGGAAAAAACTTGAAGAAATTTTGGGCACTAAGATTCCTCATCCAATTGTTTACAAAATACTAAAAGAATTTGAAGAAATGGGCTTAGTTGTGGGTAGATGGGTCTCGACAAAATCTGGTCCAGCACGGAAGATTTATTCTATAACAATTGATGGCGTAATGATTTTGAAGCATAATTTAGAGCTCTTTAGAAAAATTAGGGACTTGCTTAGCACAATCATCGAACATGTTGAATCTGTTGATCTAAGCTCTTTTTCGAAATCCCGGTCATAAGTTTTTTCAATAATTCTCTCGCCGACCTCGTTAAATTCAATTTCATTGCATCTTTTATCCGCACCCATTTGGCCTCTAATACATCTCCCCCAGGCTTTGGTTCTTCCTCATTCACCACTTTAACAAAATAATCTAAGATTATGTAATGGTATCTTACTCGCCCTTCATCATCCTTAATAATGGCTTGTGTTATGTGATATAGATTCAGTACTTCGCATTCTAGGCCTGTTTCCTCCTTAAACTCTCTGCGAACAGCATCCTCTATTCTTTCACCAACCTCTATTACTCCTCCCGGAATACTCCAAAAACCCTTTGCTGGAGGGGAACCCCTTCTAACTAGTAGGATCTTACCATTTGATATAGCAATTGCACCAACTGCGGGTATTGGGTATTCTGGATACTCTCTCGTCACTGGAATCCCCCTCTAGCGCATCACACATATAGTCTAGATTAAAAATTTGTAAAAATCCTCAGTATCTACACTATCAATTTTAGATTCTTCAAATGTTCTATCCTCTAGGAGGGATACTAGTGAAGAGAATAGTTATTGCGCTAGGTGGGAATGCTCTTCTGCGAAAGGGCCAGAGAGGAACGTATGAAGAGCAATTAGAAAA
>JAHKLG010000103.1 GCA_029856625.1 Candidatus Njordarchaeota archaeon
ACTAAGAGCTCATGGCGAACTTAGACATAAGATTGGTCCAGAGGGCGCATATGAATATGAGATCCTAGGTTATAACATGAGAATGAGCCATATAGAGGCTGCTATAGCTTATTATCAGTTAAGGAGAATAAACGAGTTCATATCTTGTAGAAGAAAGCTAGCTAAAATGCTTAGTGACCTTCTTCGGGATATTCCTGGAATCGTCATACCAGAGGAACCACCATATGTCAAACACGTCTATTACATCTACTCGATTCTCATTGATGAGAAGACGATCGGTTGGACACGGGACGAGTTTGTGAAGGCGTTAAACGCAGAAGGGATCGAGGCCAGAAAAGGTTATCATAAGCCTCTTCATCAACAACCATTATTCAAAATGATAAACGATCCCACTATAAACCACTTTGCAAAGATAAATAAGTATCCTAACTACGCGGAATTCAAGTTACCTAATGCTGAGAGAATAGCCAAATCAACTGTATGGCTCCCGATGCATCCCTATCTTACCGAGGAACAAATAGAATTGATAGCCAAAGCAATTCACAAACTTGTCCAATGGAGAAGAAAATAGGGAATATCAGACAATCCTCTTGCCAAATAACTTCTCATCGGCTCTACCAATCTTTGAGAAGAAAAGAGACAGCGCCTGCACAAGATCATCGACAAATATTAGATTTAGGCTAGATAGGTATGAATTCAGAATCTCTAGTAATCTTTTTACATTTTCAAGATTTTTCATATCCTTTCTTTCTAAGATGGCAACAAAGATATAATCTCCTTTAATGTAATAAATAATATTATTCCGGGAAATGAAGAAACTCCTAGCTTTTCTCCTAGCTATAAGATTAAGAATCTTTGCAATTATCAATGATCCTTTCCACGCATTTTCCTCATCTTGAACAGTATTTATCGAAAGAGCATCTCCTTTGAAGACTATTCGTGCCTTCAGAGCAACATGGTCAAATATAAGCAGTTCTGAAAGACCCAACATTTCTTAGCCCTAAGAAATGTCTTTTGTAAGAAAAGACATGACATTTATTACTAGTCTATTTTTTAAGTAGCAACAAATTATCTAAGTGATACGAGCAATGGGGGATTTTTTGATGAAAAAACCACCTATAATAAGGTTACTTGTCCATAAGAAGATTGATGATGAAACTATTCGCTTAGCAAGGAAAGTTATCTTAGAGACCTTTACTGGTATCAAGAAGGTTGAACACAGTGTTCTTCCAGATATATCTTCGGCATTTAATCCTCTTAGAGAGCAATATAATGCTGAAAGAATTCTTGACACATTAGTGCTTCGAGTACCACCAATTTTTCTCGCTCTGATTCCTTATGACTTATTTGTGCCTAATTTAAACTTCGTGTTTGGTGTAGCATTGCCGTTAAGAGGGTGTGTTATCTCTACTTATCGTCTTAAATTATATGCATCCAGAGACCTTTACCAGAAAAGACTTTTAAAAACAATCCGCCACGAGTTAGGCCATGTATTCGGACTACAACACTGCTCCCAAAAATGCGTAATGCGTTTTGCTAATAGCCTTTACGAGCTCGATATAAAGCCTCCTAACTTTTGCCCCCATTGTTATAAAATCCTGCTTAACCTTGGAGTTATAGAAGGCTAGCAATCACAGTCATTAATGGTTAGCGCCAAGTTTCTAAAAGCCAGAATAAATTCTTTAGGTAAGAATTTCCTCAGATATATAACTGCAACAAATGCTTGGCTAGTCTCTATTTTTTCGGATTTTTTATTCCCTATTGCCGAGAACAAAAAATTATGGAATTCAGAGAATACAGATTTATATTTTCTTAGTCTAGCTAGCAAGGACTGTGGCATCCCTCGAATAGTGTAGGTTTTTATCTTTCCAATTATTCCTATCCTAGAACCATAAATTACAAAAAAGGAGTTATAGAAGCGATCACTTCCTGAGGGTTTCACGGGTTTTAATAATATCCTCTCCTCTCCGAGAATATCAAGGACTAGGGGAGAATTCATATATGCTAGAATCTCCTCTAGAAAAATTTTTAAATTGGTAACTAAGGGATCGGCCACGAATCTAAATTCTCCTTCCTTCATCAATAACACCATAATATCTAGGAGCTACTTACTACTAAAAGCGAATGTGAAGGATTTCATAGATCCTTATGATATCTTCCTCTGCTAGAATACCCAGGAATTTATCATCATTTCCTCGCGAAACAACTATAGCGAAATCCTTATTGTTGTTAAGCATTTTTTCTAAGGCTTCCCATAGATTCTCATCTGGATATACTCGCACAAAGTTTTTATCCATGACCTCACACACTTTAGTGGTAGCTCTTTTCTCTATAGGCACTTTCTCGACGTCATCAATCGAAATTACCCCAACTATATTAGAATTCTCTACAACAGGATAGTGCCTGAATCCATGTTTTATAAAAATCTTCTCGACCTCCGTAAGGGTAGTGTTAGGTGATACTGTAATAACTTCTTCTGCAGATTTCATAGCAGTTTCAACAGGCACACGAGCTAGCTCTGGAATACGCCAGCCTATCTTAACACCGTCTCTCATAAGAGCCACGCGATATAGACCTAGTGGGGACATGAAGAAGTGAGCAGTTATGCTACTAGTAGCTACTCCTATCATTAGTGGTAATACCATGGCTGGCTCTCCCGTTACTTCTCCAACGATCACAATCGCTGTGAGGGGGATCCCTATTGATGATCCTAGAAATGAGGCCATTCCAACTAATATGTAGGGGATTATAGATGATATTTCAAAAGAAAACACTTGAGAGAGAAAGAGAGCAAAAGACGCTCCTATAAATCCACCTATGAATATAGCAGGTGCAAGATTCCCCCCAGCACCTCCACTACCTAACGTTAGAGAGGTAGCTATAATTTTAAATAAACCGATTAAAAAAGCAATTCCAGCTGCTATTTCAATATATGATGAAGCAACCTGTTGTAAGCTGTGATATTGCATTCCTAAAACTTCTGGTCTCCAAAGGCCAATTAATCCTACAAGTAACCCTCCAATTGCTGGTTTAATGAATTCTGGAACCTTTATTTTTTCAAAATACTCCTTAATTATGAAAAAGAACCGCACCCATAGGCCCGCTAGTATGCCAGAGAAAAGACCTAATATCGCAAATAAAAGGTATTCGATTGGATTCTGGATTAATCCCACAGGAGGAAGTCTCACAGTTACTTCTGGTCCTAATAAGAAGTAAGTAACTATTGTACTTGTAAAGCATGCGAGTGTTATAGGAATAAGCTGGGGGACAGTTAGTTCTCCAAAAAAGAGCTCAATACCAAACATAAGACCTCCAAGTGGGGCATTAAATGTAGCGCTTATGCCAGCCGCTAATCCCGCTATGATGAGTAAAATTTTGTCTTGTCCCTTTATTTTAACTATACGTGCTAGTTCGCATCCGACTCCAGCTCCCACGACAGCTGATGGGGCTTCTCTTCCAGCACTCCCTCCACTTCCCATGGTAATCGCTGCTCCAACGAGTCCTATAGGGATATCACTTAATGATAATATACCCATCCGCGACTGAAGAGACTTTATAATACCAGAGACCTCAATGTTATCATGCTTAATTTTTAACGCTGAAAATATGCCTCCAACGATTAATCCTCCTATAGCTGGTAGGAATATTATTGCATAATCACCTAAGTAGTTCTCTAGAAACCCTCCAAGCACATCAAAAAACACGTTATGCGATACTTCAATTAGAATTCTAAACATCACTATTATTAATCCCGTTAATGCACCCACAATAATTGATAGAAAATTCAAGAAAACTGGCCTTTTGTAATATCTTAAAACATATGAAATTTTCTTTATTAATGGTCTAATTCTTGGCATCCCCTGACCACCTTAGTATCCTTACTGAGCAAAATCTTTCTGAGGTCCATGAAGACTAAGGATATCATGGGCCATTTATACAGCTTTATAGTATAGTGCTTTGATTATATCTTCATAGGCTATACATCCGATTATTTCTCTTTTCTCCCCATAATTAATCACTGGAAGCCTAAATATCCTCTTTTCAATCATCAGCGATATTGCTTTCTTGATAGGATCCTTCGGTAATACATAAGTTCGATCACGCTTGGTTACATCTCTTACTCGTAATTTGTCCATTTTTTCAGTAGGAATATTCATCAGATCATAGACTGATAAGAGACCTATATACTCTCCTTTACCATTAATTACTGGCACCGCTACTTGGTTGATCTTTGCAATAAATTGTTTAGCTTGAATGACTAACATATCTTCTGGTATAACCTGAAAATCTGGAGTCATAACATCTTCTACTTTTATCTTCTCTAATACCGAACTAATTAACTCGGGCAGATGAATAGGTGATTCCTCTCTATACTCTAGCTGATTTTCGTATATAGATGCATCGCCAGAAATTAAATAGGAAATTGTCGAAGCTAGAATTGCTGGGGCTAAAATATTGTAATCACCAGTCATCTCCGCTACCATAATAATGGAAGTTAAAGGGACCTTAGCAGCTCCAGCAAAGAAGCAAGACATCCCAATAATTACAAATACTCCGGGATCACTGATAATTCCTGGCATAAGTAAAGCTACTAAATGACCAAAGACCCCTCCAATCATTGCTCCTATTACGATTGATGGCGCAAAAACACCACCACTACCTCCTGACCCGATAGTAAATGCTGTTGCTAAAATTTTCGCAAATATCAGAATAAACATAATTTCAACCGCTAGTTCGCCATATATTGCTAGTTGTACCCATCCATAGCCCGTAGACAAAACTTGAGGAAAAAAGATGGCCATTAAGCCAACTATTAACCCACCGATTGCTGGTTTGTAGTAATCAGGAATCCTAAGACCCTTAAAACCATCTCTCACAATGTAGAATATCCTTACGTATATTCGGGCAAACAGCCCAGCTACTAATCCTAGAAGTGCAAAGAGAGGAAGTTCGATTGGAGAAAATGTGTAAAGAGGGGCTTTAAAAATTGGTTGCCATCCAACAACACTGCAGAAGATAGCGTATCCTATAAAAGAGGCAATAAGAGCAGGAATAAAAACTTCAACTTCATAATCTTTTTTATACGGTACCTCCACACCGAATAATGCGCCACCCACAGGAGATTTGAATATACTGCCTACGCCAGCAGCTGCTGCTGCCATCACAAGTATTTCGCGTTCACGTTCTGAAAATTTTAATTTTTCCGCCAAGAATGAGACGATACTAGCTGTTATTTGAGCTATTGGTCCTTCGCGCCCCGCAGATCCTCCAGAACCTATTGTCGCCGCAGAAGCAAACAATTTTGTGAATGCCACCCTTCCTCTTATCCCTCCTCCAAATTCGTGAACAGCCTTTATAACTGCATCAGTTCCGTGGCCTTCTGCTTCGGG
>JAHKLG010000104.1 GCA_029856625.1 Candidatus Njordarchaeota archaeon
AGCTCTCAAGAGAATCTTCTCGAAAAGCGGAGCAGGAGTATTTCTGGGTAAAATGGATCACATCGCTTTAGCTGGAGCAATTATAAATCTGCTCAAGAACCCAGAAAAATTAGAAGAAATGCGTATGCGAGGAAGATCTTTTGTTAGAAGATATGATTGGCATAGAATAATTAAACAGGTTTTCCGTGTCTATAATGAGGCGTTAAATGAACTATAATTATCCACGCTATCATAAGCTGAGTTAAACAATCAATTTTTCCCTTAAAGACTCCAGAAAAACTCTTCTAATCTTGTTAATATATCTTATGAATCTCCTCCGATTCTCCCCTAGAATGTAATAATATATATAGAGAGGATAATATTAATTACTCATTTCTATCAGCTTACCTATATACACAGAAATTTCAGTAATCGGTACGATTCTCTGAGGAGAAATATATACTAGGATATCTTCCCCGCTTCGCCAATCATAAGGAGTTGTCGGCTTTTCCCATACAAGAAGAACTCTTAAATTTCTAATTCCTGTCTTATCCTCTATCATAGACGATAGCTCGTTTTCGTTCAATTCTCCTTTCTTAACTAGATCGAGAATCTTCATGATCGCATTTTGGGGTGAATTAATTTCTACCACATTTTTTATCAATTCTATAAATTCCTCATAGGTTCTCCAGAGAGATAGTGGTAGATAGTCATGATTCATTAATGCTTTTGCCAAGTAATATTCTTGAGGATCATCCTTATAGCTTCTGCGGATCACATCCCATAACCAGTAATCATCGACAAAAAAGCCTTCTTCTTTAACGAAACTGGTGTAATGGAAAGACTTAGGTTCAATGATTTTGTCTTCTAGAAGCTTCATTGTTAATCGCTGTAAAATAGCGTCTACAAGGATGACTCGCTGATGATAATATAGCCATCTATACATCTTATAACGCGCATCTAGGAGATCTTCTATGGGTCCGAGTGATCTTATATGGTGAACAAGTTCTAACCGCTCATTCCCTATTTTACATATGAGAACATTCCTTATTATTGAATCAGCATCTATCACGCCATATGGTACACCAATTGTATGGCTATCTCTTAGGAGATTATCTAATCTATCAGCATCTATCTGACTATTAATTATCCTTCTAAGCACGCCTATACTAACTGGATTTAACAATGATTTGCCTTCTTCAAGCTCCTCTTTACTAAGTAGAATTGCGATGTCAAGAGGGTTAAATCCTTGGTCCTCTAATAAATTTCTCAGCTCCCTACTTTCTAAGATAAGCTTATAGCTATAAAACTCATGCACACTCCCAAAAACTTTTTCCTTGAATTCCCGAAACTCGCTTGGGTAAAAATTCTTAAGAATGTAATATAGAACGCTTTCAGTCGTATGTGAAAACGGTCCATGACCTATATCATGTAATAGACCAGCTAATCTAACTATTTGCAGTATGTCATCGACACTATATTCAGGGCTCCAGAAGTCTTTCCACTCCTTTTCCTTGAGTCTCTTTAAATAATGATCAAAAGCATTCTTTAGAAGATTATAAGCTATGTGACATGCCCCAAGGCTATGAGCGTACCTATTATCGTTCTCTCCTGGATATACTAAATAAGCGCCTCCAGCTTTCCTAATATATCTAAGCCGCTCAAATAGGCTAGTTACAGTAACCTCATACTCTAACCTTGTTATTGGAATTATCCCATGAATAGGATCACGGATAGCCATCGTAAAAGATAACCCGCTGCTTCCCCGCAATAAATCACCTTTAAACGATACTCGTGGAGGAAAACAGGAAAACCTAAGAGAGATTTTGTTTATTCCCAACTATAAGTTTTCACTTGCTAACGTAATAAAGAAGAAGATCCCAAGATAATTTCTTATCAATAAGCATGCAGCAAAAACTAATTCTTAGCACTAAGCATCATAGATCATAAAGCCTTCTCTTCATTGTGAAATATTTTTAAAAAAGTTTTACGAATAATTAGAGAACTTTTCCGCTCACTAATTATCGTCAGGTGAGAAAAATCTCGCTTGAGCAGAGAATTATTGAAAGTGTTGTGGAGCTTCTTAGGATTTCAGAGACTCGTCTCCCAATTGATATTATTGAGTCTCTTAAAAAAGCATATAATGAAGAAACAGAGACCCTAGCAAAGACTCAGCTAAAAGCGATTCTGGATAATATAAAATATGCTTCTGAAAAAAACATACCTATTTGCCAAGATACTGGCTTAATAACATTCTACGTCAAATTAGGAGATGAATTCCCAATCCGATCAAAACTTAATTCTCTCCTAATCGAAGCTGTCAAAAGGGCCACTGAAGAAGTCCCCCTAAGACCAAATGCCGTTAATCCATGGACTGGCAAGAATAGTGGGGATAATACGGGGGAATATATTCCTTATATCCACTACGAACTCGTTCCAGGAGATTCTCTTGAAATCTCTGTAATGCCTAAGGGTGGTGGATCAAGCTATGTTGCTAAGCTATATTCTATACCTCCGGCGGAGAAAGTAAAGGGGTTAAAGAAAGCAGTTATCAATGCGGTGTATGATGCTGGGCCAAAGCCCTGTCCACCAATAATAGTTGGTGTAGGTGTCGGTGGAACCGAAGATTTGGCTATGATACTTGCTAAGAAAGCCCTCTTAAGACCAATAAATATTAGGAATGAGGATGAAAATATTGCTAAGTTGGAGGAGGAACTACTAGGTCTGCTTAATAGTTTGGAGATTGGTGCGATGGGTTTTGGTGGTAAAACAACCGTGCTAGGAGTTAACATTGAATGGGCTCATAGGCATCCAGCGACATTCTTGGTTGGTATAGCTATTGGGTGTTGGGCCATGAGAAGAGGCACTCTAATCATTCATAAAGATGGTTCTGCTGAAATAATTAGTCATGGGGTGAAGATTTAATGACTGAGTATCATTTAACAACACCAATAAGAGAAGAAGATGTTAGAAAGCTTAGGGTTGGGGATGTTGTTTATATAACTGGGACAATAGTCACGGCAAGGGATGCTGCTCATAGAAGAGCATTAGAGCTTGTAAGAGCTGGTAAGAAGTCCGAAATACCAATTAATTTTGAGGGCTTAGCCGTATACCATTGTGGTCCACTAGTAAAGCGAGTTGGAGATACATGGAAAATAATAGCAGCGGGACCAACGACTAGCGCTAGGATGGAGGCTATAGAACCAGAATTCATCGAGATTTTCAGAATTAGAGCTGTTATTGGTAAGGGAGGCATGGGGCCCAAAACTACTGAGGCTATGAAGAAGTACGGAGCTTTTTATGGTGCATTTACTGGTGGTGCAGCGGCATTAGCTGCTAAGGCTATAAAGAGCTTAAAAGGCGTATATTGGTTGGATCTGGGAACCCCAGAGGCTTTATGGGTTCTAGAAGTAGAGAACTTTGGCCCGCTTGTTGTTGCTATTGATTCGCATGGAAATAATATCTACTCTGATGTAATGGAGAAGGCTAGGAAGAAGTATGAGGAGATAATTTCCCGAATATGAGAGAGAACTCATATTTCATGCTATCGTTATTTTTTACTTTATTTTTCTGAAATCATGTTATTAACTACCTCGGTTATAAATGGTGAAGCATTCCTCTTTACCAATTCCGCAACTTCGTTTATTCCTTGATCAGAGATTCTAAGTCCCATTAATCGGTAAAGATTAAGCGCTCTGATTCCTGTGAAAATTCGAATAAATGAATACTCGGCCATTTCCTTACCTATCTTTCTTAGCTTTTTTATTATTCTATACGTCAATTTTTGAAAACTCGTATCTTTCCTATCAGATAAGATTAGTAGGTGGCCAATAATATCTAATAAGGCCGTGTAATATTGGAGATAATAGGGTTTATTGTAAAACCATAATTGTTCCATCTCTAAATCTACAGCATCTGTTAAGTAATTTAAGGCCGAAGGATACCTTCTCTTATTTTCCACGTATACTCGAGCTAGCATTGATAATAAGCCTGTTAATATGGTGAGATACTGGATGTGTTCAATTTTTCTCTTTCTCTTCATGCTAAGTAATTTCTCAATGCTCTGAGATAGCATATTAGCAACATGATTAACCATCTTCTTTGCTTTAGGGTCTCCCGCTTCAAGGAGAAGACGATAAAGTACACCGTACATTAAGTATAAGCTAGCGAATTTACTTGCATTAGGCTGATTTTTAAGTTTATTAAGATTCTTCCAATTTTTCTCAAAGGAGTTCAGAAGTATGTAAATCCATTCTGATCCCTCTTCATATGTTATGTTGGAAGTTAGTAGGATGTCTATTATAGTTCTTAGTAACATGTGATAATATCTCGCTATGGACTCATCTCTCCTTTTCAGGGCCTTATTTAAACGATCCTGAAGCATAGTCAGTAGCGAGAATAAGCTGATATCCTCCTCTATTACCCTCTCAAGGATCATTAGTACTTTTTCTTCGTACGTCATGTTGTATAAGAAGGAGGATCTGTTCTTATAGTACTCCTCTAACCTGATTAGGAAGGAAAGGAGGGGGGTTTTTATTAGCATTATTCTATAAACTTGTGCTTGCTTATCATGCCTTAGAATAACATTATCCAATTCAAACCTTACCTCATTTATCGCTCTAAGCAATTGAATATAACTCGACACATCCAAAGTAGAGTTTATCTCAGCCTCAAGAAATCTTCTAGGAAATTCAGTTTTTACCCCTTTAAGAATCTCTTCCAGTTCCCTAAGAAAACTTAATCCAGTTTCATAGCTAGAAAGGTGGAAGATGAGACCTGCCTTTATGTATAATATTTTTGCTAACTCAGCATCATCCGAGTGAAAGAGGAGAGGAGCTGTTCTAATAACTTCAATAAGATTTCCTTCATGAAAAGCTTTTACTAAATCTTCGATGGTCTTCTCTCCCCGATCTGAGGGGGCTGTTCTTATTTTCTGCATAGCTTTATCTTCTCTGATGTCTGGTTCACTGGGTTGAACACTTATAATTCCTCGTTTAATCATCTCAGCTAATATTCCCACGATGAAACCTATTTTAGGAGGAGAACCGAATAATAATTCTCTTATCCTCTCCTTCATAGCCTCAGCAATTTCGGAAGAGAATTGGATTTGGAGGGGATCAATCTCTGATTCTTCGAGAAACTCGATAATCTTGTTAATTGCTTCTTCTAGCTCGTCATTCCTCACATCACTTATTACTATAATCATGTTTCTTTTACCGTAACCTAGGTAAAAATGCATATTCTTAAGAGATATGTATTTTATCCTTGACTTCAGCATGGCGTGAAATAATTCAGAGGTTGTACTTAATAATGTTGAAAAGAAACCTCTCCCATCTTTAGTTGTTAATGGGGTTAGAATTTCTTCGAGAATC
>JAHKLG010000105.1 GCA_029856625.1 Candidatus Njordarchaeota archaeon
ACAAGATTATAAGAAAATACTCGAGAGCATATTCTCGGCAATAAATAGTCTGGGACGATTGTATAGATGATACTCCAACACGCCTAGGAATCCAAAAATTTAGTAATAATACCTCTCCTAAGCATTTTCCTATGTACTCCGAAACTTTTATTTATTCTGAATAATATATATTTTTCCGAAAAATGAATGGGGAGGAGAAGAATGGAAATTTTCGAAGGAATTGTAGGTAAGAAGGGGGAAATCTATGTTAGGAAGAGGTTCAGGGAGCTTATGGGATTAAAGCCAGGGGATAGGGTGGAGTTCATTGTTAAGGGTGACACGGTTATTTTCAGGAAAAAACCTAATGCTACAGATTTATTAAGGAGGAAGAGGATTAGGGTTGATATTTCTGAGGTATTGGAATTAAGGAAGTCTTTCGAGGAGGAGTTGGTTAGTGGGGATTAAACTTCTTCTGGATACGTCGTTTTTACTCCCGTTCTTTGGGCTTGATCTAGGCGATATAAATGATATTGTAGAAAAACTTTACTATAAACTCTCAAACCTTTATTTTGCAGAGATTTCTATCTATGAAGCAAAGTTTAAGCTGATTTCCCTTTACCGAAAAAAACGTATACCAATAGATCTTATCGAGAATTTTTGGGAGAATCTGAGAATTCTGCATGATGATAATAGGATTATTTTCATCCCCTATGATAAAGAAGTCGATGCAAATCTGAACCACTTAGAGAAGACCCTTGAGGCACGGTTAGGCATCGTTGATGAATTAATTATAGCCTCAGCAATGCTTGTTGGTAACTTACTAACTCTTGATGAGGATATTCTTAGAATGAGAAGTGTTATGGCAGAGAAATTTGGTCTACAAATATTTGGACTCACCGACATATCAGAATTAGTGAGAATGTAATTTTTCTCTATTATGCAATATACTCCTTGCTCTAAGTATTTTTTGTCTTCTCTGAATACCTTCTAGTATTTCTTTATACGATTTAAATTGATTCGCTACGTATCTTGGCTCAACGTCTTTCCATAGTTTCCTGTAGAAATAAAAATACTCTGAGATATCTAATGGATCCCCAAAAATTACGATGTGATTGTTTATTACACTCATTTTTATGGGCAATGGCAGCAATTCAAAAATTCTTAAGTCATAACCCGGTTTTATTTTAGGGAGTAATTTCCAGAGTATTCTAATATTCTTACTTGGATCACTTATCCTGGTAATTACCGCTACATCTATATCCGACCGTGGTGTACATTGATTTCTAGCGTAACTCCCATAGACGACTACCCAGTAGTCCCTTAATGGTTCTAGATCCCTTTTTATCTCATTTAAAGATTTTCTGCAAGACATTTTCAACAACCCTAATAAACGAGAAAATTATGTCTATTATCTCATTAAGATTCTCTTTCACAACCCTTTCATCAAACTTATTATATTTATGAACTATAGCGTTTCTTAAACCATTTAATAACTTTAATTTATCTGCTAATTCCTTGTCTATTATACGTTTCTCAGCTAGTTTATCTATATTAGTATAATCGTCTGAGACATTCATACCTAGATCTCTAACCAACATAGCTATTATATCCATTACAGCATCGATACTTGTATGAAGCCGATATAATAAGGCCTCGAAATAGAAGACGTTGTCAATATCTGGTGGTAATTCTCCCAACTTTTCTGTGATATAATCTATTTTTCTTCTATAGGCTTTTAGTCTTTCGATCAATCTAAGCACCATATTATTAGGCACACGTTGTGTAATTAATATTATGTTGCTCAGAATATGAAATTGTGCATATATGCGAAAAATAGGATAATAAGATAGAGGAAAAAATCGGTTTAGATAAGCCGAATAAAGCGGATTATATATCGAAGAAAAGCCTCTGATAATCCTTTAATTCCATGGATTTGACTATTGATAATCCGCATTTCTTTGCCGTCTTTATACATTTTATTGGAGAAAACGTTTTATGCCGTTAATTATGATTCTTAATGTTGATATGGTCTCTTTTTGGGATTAGGGGATTTATTATGATTGAAGCTACCATCGAGAACATTATTTCAAGGGAATATCTGGAGAAGATAATTGATGCTTGGAGCAGGAAGGGTGCTGAATACGTGGAGTGTAGGGCTGAGGTGAGGAAATCACTGAGAATAGAGATAAGGGATCACGAAATAAAGAGGTTTGACAGCTCCTTCTCAAGCGGTGTAGCGGTTAGAGTAGTGATTAATGGTAAGCTCCATTTCTTCTCAATCTCTGCAGGAGAACTCCCTCATGCTAACATTGTTGAAGAGAAGGTCTTCTCTCAGAGAGACTGGTTATGGAGTGTAAAGCTGAAAGAAAGGGAATCGTTCAAAGATAAAGTAATTGTAGAGGAGAAGAGACCACTTATAGATGTTGGAATTGAAGAGAAGCTAAAGTTCGTTAAGAACTCTCACGAGAGAGCATTTAAAGACATAGTTAAAACCGTCTCAACAACATATAATGAAGAGATTGTGGAGAAGCTTATCTTAACCAGCGAGGGTACAGACATTCTATTACGCATACCATATGTGATTATCAGGCATGAAATAACAGCTGAGGTTGATGGGAAAATAAATGCCGCTAGAGGAATATGGGGCGGAATTGGGGGGTTCGAGGTAATGAATGAGGAAGATATCTCTAAGATGACAAATGAGACGAGTAAAAGTGCTTGTGATGGGGCCAGAGCTAGGAGATGCCCCTCTGGTAAATTTAGGGTTGTTCTTGATGGAGATTTAAATCACTTATTAGCTCATGAAGCATTGGGTCATGCTGCTGAGGCAGATAGTTTAAGAGTTGGAAGCATTTTAAAGGGCAAATTGGGTAAGAAGATTGCGAGCCCACTAATCAATATTGTAGACGATGGGAGATTCGAACTTAACGGTGTCAAGGGATTTGGATGGATTCCCTACGATGATGAGGGAACACCTACAGAAAGAACATTGATCATAGAGAGAGGAGTGCTGAAATCTTTCATGACGGATAGGATTACTGCTGAAGAGTATGGTTTAAGGTTAACTGGTAATGCTAGAGCTCAGGATTGGACATTACCAAGTGTCGTTAGGATGCGAAACACTTTCATAGAGCCTAGTTCTCCTGATATAGGGTATAAGAATGAAGAATTATTGCAGGAACTCAGAGATGGATTATTATTAAAAACTGGTAGAGGCGGCCAAGTGGATCCAACAAGAGGAGTATTCACCTTTGGCGTTCAGGAGGCGTTCTTAGTTAAAAATGGAGAGATCGTGGAGAGGTTATCGAGTACGAGTATCTCTGGGAATATCTTAGTAGTTCTGAAGAATGTTGAGGCCGTGGGAAGGGAGTTTGATCCCCCACAGAAATCTGCTGGGTTCTGTGGAAAGGTAGGTCTAGTACCTGTTGGTGTCACTGGTCCATGGCTACTTATTAAGAATCTTATTGTTGGGGGGTGAGTAATATGGAGGGGGAATCTTTAGAGAATATCGTTGAACAAGCACTCAGATACGCTGAAGAACTAGGTGCAAAACAAGCCGAGATATTTGGAGCGAGGGGTAGGATAGTTCTATTAATGATTGAGAAGAAAGTACCTTCAGCCACAGTAAGTTATATAGGGGGAGTAGCCGTAAGGATAGCTACAGAGAACAACGTTGGCTTCGCTCATACCACTAGTTTCTCACAAGAATCAATAAGGGAGACCGTTCGATTAGCCTTGGAAAGTGCTAAAGCTAAGGGAAAAGACAAACATTTCAAGAGCCTTCCTCCCGAAATGCCTACTGAGCATGTAGAACCTATTTATGATAAGGAAACTGCCCAAGCCTCTCTAGATGATATCCTAGGAGTTTATGAAACCGTTAAGAACATAGTTGATGGTAGTGGGAAAAAGATTATGCTTATTGGTGGTGGCGCGGTAGCGGGAGAAGGAGAGGTTTTCCTGAAGAATAGTTTAGGTGTTGAGAGAAGGGATAAGAGAACAGTAGTAGGTTGTTACTTTTATGCATTAGCTACTGACGAGATACCCCCTGCAATGGCTTTTGTATACGATGAGAGGAGTAGGATACGGGATATGAATCTCGAAAAACTCGGAGAGAAATTGATAGAAGAAACTGTTAAGGCAAAACGGGCAAAAGAAATGGTGTTCACTGGCAAATCATCAGTAATAATTCTACCCCAAGCCCTGTCATCCTTCCTATGGGTATTTTCGGAAGAAATTAGTGCACCAAATGTTGATAGAGGCTCAACACCATTTAAGAGGGAGAAAATCGGTGAAAAGATAGCAAGCGAGGAAATATCCGTTCTAGACAATCCTAGATCAGAAGATAACCCCTGGAGAACTAGTAGAGATGACGAAGGCATCCCCACAAAGGAGATAGAAATAATTAGGGATGGAGTCCTAATATCCCACCTCACAGATTATTACTACGCTACTAAATGGAATACGGAACCAACCGGTTCCTGCAGGAGAATTAGTAGATGGGGCTTTACATGGAACCCATTCGTTTACCCAACAGTCGCTCCGTGGTGGATTGAGATAAGGAGTAAGAGTCAAGACTCACTTGAAAATATAATAAGTGATGTAAAGGAAGGATTCGTTATAAAGGATGTGATGGGGATTCATCAATCAGATTTTGCTAGTGGAAAATTCTCTGTACCAGCTAATGGTTGGTACGTAAAGAACGGAGAAATAGCATTCCCAGTCCACAACATCATGATAAGCGGAACAATACCAGAACTCCTAGCCAACATTAAAGTGATCTCAAAAGAGAAAGAAAGAACAGAATACGGCGACCTACCCGCGATAATGACCGAGAAAACTCATGTTGTAGCCAGCAAATCTCCGCTAAAATATCGAATAGGACTAAAGATCTTTAATGTTCTCCTAAGATTAGGTGTTATTAAAAATCCAATCCTATGAGAAATTCATTCAATACCTTATCCCATAACTTTTTGTGAAACTAGTTTTACAAGCCAGTTAAGTTTTATCCCATTTTAAGCGTTTTCTTCCAATTATTATAAATATTCCAAACAACCTGTGCTTTACCGAATAGCATAGAAAAAAGAAGGAACTATATCCTATCAATAGGGTATTAGAGATCAAAAGTGGAGAGGAGTCTGGTTAGTATTTTGGATAAAAATAACTAATGCACACACTATAGTCATGTGGGGATGTTCTGGCCCCACCCGGAGGCGATGGTGGATAAGCATAAATGCGGAGAGCAATGAAGCACAAGCCATGAACAGACACATAATACCCATAAGCACCAACAGTATAATCATTAGAACCCCAAATAATACAAACAAA
>JAHKLG010000106.1 GCA_029856625.1 Candidatus Njordarchaeota archaeon
ATGAGAGAAGAGGTTAAAGATTTTTTACGGAATAAGGGCGTTAAGTTCGAGGAGATCGAGGATGTTAGTGAAGTTATAGGAGAGCTTGATGTATTATATGTGACAAGGATACAGAAGGAGAGGTTTCCAGATCCGCTAGAATACGAAAAAGTAAGAGGAAGCTATAAAATAACTCCAGAATTACTAACTAATGCTCGTGATGATCTTAAGATCCTCCATCCATTACCTAAAGTTGATGAAATCGATCCAAGAGTCGATGAGACTGAGTATGCCGCTTATTTCACACAAGCTTCATATGGAATACCAGTAAGAATGGCTCTTTTAGCACTAATATTATGTAGGAATCCCAAGGTTTGAGGCTTATGTTGGTTATTATTCCTTATGGCGGAGTCAATGAGATAGGTGGGAATAAGATATTAATCATTGATAAGAAAAATTCTGTCAAAGTTTTTCTTGATTTTGGGAAAAGTTTTACACTTGCTAGAAAGTATTATGAGTTCCCTCTTGTATACCCAGAGTCTATTGAAGAGCTAATTTCCTTAGGAGCGGTACCAGATATCCCCTCACTTTTCACTAACTTTTATGAATTGCGTAAGAGGGGGCTAGAATTCAAGTTAAGTACTGAACCCCCTCCACCTGTGGATGCTATTTTTGTCTCTCATGCGCATCTGGATCATTATGGTTATATTTCATTGCTAAACCGTAGGATCCCGATTTACATGGGTTCTTGCGCTAAGAAAATAATTGAGACCAATATTAAGTTTATTCACGCTATTAGGAGTCCTGAGGTTTTTTATGATGGTCTAAAAATTCACTCATTCCGAACTGGTGATGTAATAGAGGTAAAGAAAGATTTCGTGATAAAGCCCATTCATATGGATCATAGCGTTCCAGGAGCATATGGCTTCATAATAGAAACAAGTGCTGGTTCAATTGCATATACTGGAGACTTTAGGTGGCATGGGCCTCAGTCTTATCTGACGGACGATTTCGTAAGAGGAGCTAAGAAGGAGGATGTGAGGGTCCTGATAATGGAGGGGACTCATATTCATTATTCAGAGCCGATTCCCGAAGAAGATGTCAGAAGGAGAATCGCTGAAGTAATTAGTGGAGCTAACGATCTCGTAATAGCCGATTTTAGTCGAGTTGATTATGATCGTTTTGTGACATTCTACGAAGTAGCTAAGAAAACTGGTCGTAAATTAGTTATTGATCCCAGACGTTTTGCCCTGATGAGTGTTATATCTGAGGATCCCGGAATAAGATTTAGAGTAGAAATGAATGATGAATCAATTGTTATTCTTGATAAGGGTAAAAAGAGGCTTTCTCGGGGAGAAAAAGAAGTTCTATCATCAATTCCAGATGATAGGAAGGTGCGTCTAGAAGAGATCAGGGAACATGGAGAAGAATTCATTTATACGGTTTTTATTGGAGGGATAAAAGACATTAAAGAATTAAAACCTAAGGGGGGAAGCATCTATATCCTAAGTTCAAGCGAACCGGTTGATGAAGAGAGGGAATTAAGTTTTGAACGATTGATTAATTGGTTAGAAGAATTTGGGGTTGCTATGTATCACATCCATAGTTCTGGTCACGCAAATCCCTTGGATCTAAAAAGGATTGTAGAAGAGATCGATCCAGAAATAGTTATTCCAATTCATTGTGAGAGGCCTAAACTGCTAAAAAGATTTATCAATGGGAATAGAAAATGGACTTTACCACCCGATAATGGGGCTCCAATAGAAATAAAGTGAGAGCAAAAATATGTATGAGGTTTTAGTGAGATTGAATGTTTTCTATCTTCTGTGAAAACTTTTCTATAATACTAGTTAGGAGAGGTATAATTATTGTTTCTAATTCCATTCCTGCTCTATCTGCTTTCTCTATTTCTTGTTCGACAAATTCTCTTATATCCTTATCAATAACAGCGAATAAGAATATAAATTGCTTTGCTAGAGGTATCACAATATTTTTGCGAATCATCTCTCGATCATTTAAAATTTCAGGATTTTTCTCCACTTTGGCAACGAAGCCGCCGAGAAAAACGATCGTTGATCTAACAGCATCGACCATCGGTAACTGATAAAGAGCCTTAATTATTCTTCGTCCACCCTCAGCATCAAGAAACTCTTCGTCTAATAGCTTTGTCTGGTTAATTGCACTAGCCATAATAACTTCATATTTTTCCTTATTTGTGGTGAATTCTTTCCATAGTTTCTGTTGTTGTCTAGTTCGCTGAATCCTTGTGAAGAGCCATATAATTAGTATCGCTAATAATAGGAAGTAAAAAAAGAAGTCCGCTTGAATATTAGGCACCTCCAGACTTGGTAAAAAGTGAAAATCTCCCGAAGTACTTTTTAAAGTTTTTGATATGCCTAACGTATCTTTTAAGCTTTAATGCGAATAGCGTTAAGTCATCCTATTTTAATTATAAGCAGAATCATAATAAGAGAAATGGGGACTGGGATGGAGAAGATAAAGGACTTGGAGAGAATAGCTAACCAAATCCTGAACTGTAAAAAATGCGAGTTATGGAAGAATAGAAAGAATGCAGTGCCAGGGGAGGGGAACCCAGATGCTGAGATAATGTTCATCGGTGAGGCCCCGGGTTATAATGAGGATGTCCAAGGAAGACCATTCGTGGGCGCTGCTGGTAAGCTGTTAACTACACTTATTAGAGATAAATTAGGATTGGATAGGAAGGAGGTTTTCATAACGAATGTCGTTAAGTGTAGACCACCTAATAATCGAGATCCAAAACCAGAGGAGATTAACGCTTGTTCACAATACCTTGATGAACAGATCCGAATTATAAGGCCAAAAATAATAGTAGCGCTAGGAAGGCATAGTACACTTTACCTTTTAGGTAAAATGGGAATTAAAGTTGGCGGGATTTCCCATGTTAGAGGAAAGATGTTTAGGGGAGTAATCAATGACGTGAATTTAATTATAATTCCAACGTATCATCCTGCAGCGGCTCTTTATAATCCAAAGCTAAGGAGTGTCTTGGAACAAGATTTTGAGTTTGTGAGAAAGGTTTTTGAGAACATAAAAAAGGGTGCAGAGATTTTGGAGAGGAAGCAGATAAGTCTTGATGCCTTCTTTACATAATTACGAGATAGTATATAATTAACGCGACTAAAACGCCTAGGATATAAGGTATCTCAATTATAAATGTTGGGATCTCTATAGCAATGATCATGGATGCGTAGGCTACATAAGACATAATTGCGGCAAACGAGATTATTAGAAGAAGCTTATCTATCCATACTATTTCTTTCTCCCTGTAAATTCTAATTAACGGCATAACTACCAATGGTAGTGTAGCGGGGAAGCCCACTAGGGATAAGAGCAAGAGAGGGAAAAGGTAATATGCTATTCTCGACCTATAACTGTCTAATCTACACCTATAAATCAGATAATCTAGACTATATGCTCTTAGGTAATCCTGTGTAAAGTATTTGTAATATCCTTTCTTAATTCTGAGAGCAAGAGAATTAAGTAAATTTCTGACTTTTTTTGCAAAGCTTTCGTCGAATCTAAATGATTTATCTTCCTTCCAGATTGGCAGTAAATATACGGTTATTAGTGTTAAGAGAACTCCAAGGAGCGTTGGTGATTGGCCTATCATTTTAGTCACAACAATATTTCGTATAGAATTGATAATTATTACAGCAGCTATAATTATCGCCAAGAAGTCAAGAGTTCTCCTTATTATGATGCTTTCTCTTCTCCTTCTTTTAAAGAGGGGGGAAAGATACTTTAAGGAATACATACAGAACGTGGCATAGGATATCAGGAGACCAAAACCAGCAATAAAGTGAGTTGCAATAATGCTTAAAGAAACTACTAAAGGAATAAGAACAATAGGGCTACCTAACCAGAGGGAGACGATAAAAATAGTAGCTGAAGTCGCAAATGCGATTCCATAAACATCCCTATACTTCATAATGCTCATCCTAAACAAGGATATTTACATTTCTACCCGTGGGGGCAAATTTACTCCTAATACTTAGGTCTACTAAAAAATGTTTCAGCGGTTTGAACATTATAATGAAATAATGCGTTTTTAATCCAATTAAGGTAAGATGAAATTCGTTAAGAATATATATCCTCATAATAGAGATTATGATTCTTATTGAGACGGGGGGTGGATTCGGACCCTTCCTATGGGGATGACAGAGACCTCCGGGGCTGAACTTAATGATGCATTTCCTTACTTTATTATGAGGCACCAGTTATGACGTGTTTAGAAAATATTACTGCCAGTATTGCTGGGTGGAAGGATTTATCTTTAGTTGACGTATTAGGTTACCCTTCTTTCACGGTTTGGTTTAATTTTTGTAATTTTAACTGTCCTTGGTGCCAGAACTGGCACGTGGTTAGCGGTTCTGAGAGGAAAGATTTAACGATTAAGGAAATCCTTGATATTATCGCTGATGCGGCTTATCTTGTCGAGTATCTCCATGTTACAGGAGGAGAGCCGACCCTTCAACCTAAGGCTCTAGAAGCTCTCTATGCCTGTGTGAAGAGAAAGAACTTATTGAAGAATTCTCTCAATACAAATGGTTCTAGACCTGAGATTATCAAGGATCTTATAACGAAGAAATTGATAGATCATATTGCGATGGATATCAAAGCTCCCTTATCTGTTCCAGAACGATACGGCAAAGTTATTGGACTAGAAAACGCTTATGAGTATGTGGAGAGAGTTGAGAGAAGTGCTAGGATAGCATTAGAGAAGCTAGCGTTTGTGGAGCTCAGAACAACATTCGTTCCTGGACTTCTTATGGTAGATGATTTAATTGAGATAGGTAGAGAGCTAAGGGAGCTTGGTTGTGCTGATGGATGCTATTATGTTATACAACAATTTAATCCCAGTGAGACGATTAGGGATGAACGGTACAAACGTCTGAGGAGAATACCTGAGGAGGCTATGGTGCGAATCGCCAAAAGAGTTAAGAGTGAGAGCGGGTTAAAAAACGTTTATGTAAGAACAATTGAGAGTGGTGTTCTGGAGATTAAGTGAGTAACCGATATATTTTAATGAAGAGATCATTAATGTTTTCTCCTGTTAAAGCGGATGTTTTTACGAAATATTTAATTGGAAGGCCTATTTTTTGCGAAATTTTTTTCACATCTTCTTCATTAACCTGCTCTCCTAAGTCCTTCTTATTTCCTACTAGGATTATATGCACATTTTCTAGGCCTCTTTTCTTAATCAATTCAGCCCATTTCTCAATTCTATCTAAAGAGGATTTATTAGATACGTCAAAGACGAGAACAATTACTCTAGCTC
>JAHKLG010000107.1 GCA_029856625.1 Candidatus Njordarchaeota archaeon
GTTATTCCCATAGAAGAAATCTTAGATAAAATCTCTTCAATTGGTGGAGATCGCTTCTCACATGTTCTATTTAAGCGATATGCTTTAAGAATAGCGGAGATAATAGCCATTTATGAAGGTGCTGCCGGGATAGTTACTGGAGAACTATCTGGAGAACATGCATCTCAAACAGTATGGAATCTTTCAATAATTACTAAAGCGATAAACCTTCCAGTCTACAGACCTGTTTTTGGTTTCGATAAGAATGAAGTGATTTTAAGACTTAAGGAAATTGATCCACAGCTATTCGAAATAGTCAACATTAGTGTCGAGGAATGTTCCAGAATTATACCAAAATGGCCTTTAACAAGAGTTAATCCCTCAGATATCAAAAGATTAGAGAAGAAAATAGGCTTTACGAACCCCAAAGATCTTATAAAGCTCATGAATGATGAAGGTAGTGTGTTACGCATCAAAAATTTTAGGATAGAAAGCGTTGATAATGTTAAGATTCCCCCAACTATCCATAGCCGCTTTTAATAAACGCGCTTATAACCTCCAATATTAACTGAGTAAGAATCTTTCCATGAGTGTATCCTAGATCGATCTCTGGGCAATACTCAACGAAATCAAAATATACAGCATTAAGTTTTGACACAGAGCGTAATCTAATTATGAATTCTGAAAGAGACATTCCAAGAATCTCAGGTACTCTTGTGGCTTTAAAGAAGACAGCATCAAAGAAATCCATATCTAGACTTATAGCATCCGCTTTCTCTAAAGCCTTCTTAAGATATTCCTGCGGGAAAGGATATGGTATTATTTCCAGTCCTAATTTTTTAGCATAGTTAATTTCCATCCGTGGTGTAGAATATCCTCTAAATCCTATTACAATAGTTCTTATTCTCCCATTACTATTCCTTATCAAATGTCTTAAAGCAGATGCATGTGATACTTTTTCTTCCTCACTAATATCTAAGTGTGCATCTAGCCATAAGATGCTTTTTACTCCAGAATCTTTGAGAGCATAATATGTTGTCGCATGATCGCCTCCGATAACAATGGCTATTCCTCCCCTTTTTAAAACTCCCCGCACAGCACTCCCTATACTGCTCTCGTCATAATCTCCTAAATCGACCACATCCTTTTCATGAATATCTATATTAAGCGCTGGAATATAACCCGTATATTCACAAGAAACTTTTCTAAGAACCCTAGCTGCGCTACCAACACCGTATGGTTTGTGCATACTTTCAGTAGCAATTTTTGACCCGATTAGTGCAATGGTGCCATCTACTACGTCATTTATTGAAACTTTAGGTACTCCAAAGAATGTAACACTCATCAATCACCCTCCAGAATTATTGTAGTTTAATACCCTGCATAGAAGATACCATGATTATAAGTTGTTAGTAACAACCTATTCATCCTCTTATAGCGTGGTGAAAAAATTTGCGAAGTTTAGATAAAATACGCGAGAAAATCAAAAGAGTTCTCCCTAATTATTATCTGATTCGATTCGATGGTATCTTAAATGTATTCCAGATAAGTAATGATCCTCAAGTAGTATATGTTCATGAAAATCCCATTCTTAACATGTTATTTTCTAATAATCCAGCCGAGAGAGAAATATTCTTCCTTATTAATCGCTGTAAATACTTTATACGGGATATTATAGAGAGGAGAAGAGGATCGTTCTTAGATACTCTTAAGATAATGCTGGAATCTGAAAATGGCGAAAAAGTTGAAATGACATGGGATGGGAAAAGCATAATTGTGCGAAGTATTATTAAGCCAACATTAAACGGAGCACGTTTAGAAGTGGAGCTTATAAAATCTATAGCACGTCCCTTCACTCTTGCGGAAATACTATTCTTATCTGGGAGAAAAGAGATCTTCGGAAATTACATTCCACTAGAAATAGGAAGATTTTCGCCGACCGATGTAGAATCTATTAGAGAGTTCCTTGAATCTTGGGGTCATGAAAAAGTGCTTGAAAAAATTCTTAGCCCATTTTTTATCAAAACAACTAACGCAAACATTATAATAGAAGGAATTGCTGAAGAGATTGATAAAGATATTCTAGTGAAACGTTTGGCAAATCATATCTTAATGACGGTTAAGGCGATAAATAAATTATTTAGCAATGAACTGGGAGATATCACCGAGTTTAAAAATAATAAGGAACTCATAACTGAAATAGCCTCATTCTTCTGGATAAATAAACCACTATTAAGATCCGATCCGATTTGTCCGAAAAAAGAAATATTCAAGGAAATCGCTTGGACTATTCACCAGGCGATTATGAAGGGGGAGATACGGAATACTATCGAAGAAGTTGCCCACAAAATATCTGAATTAGTTGATTTCTCCACACTAATACTCAGAATTAAAAATTGAAACGAAACAGAATCCTACCACGAAGATTTGTTGCGACAAGAGAGGGCAGAAATACTAGTTCTCCTTCATTTTCATTAATCCTTCCGAGTAATCCCCAGTCTAAGAGAATTCTATTAAGCCTATCAGCAAGGTCGGCTTTACGATTTCTTTTCAGCTCTAATACCCTTTTCCTCAACGTTTTGTTCGTTATTAACTCGCATACTCTATAGAGATAAGTATCATACTCCTTATCCCCGACTTCCCACTTTAACAATGATTTCTTCTGATCATATTTTACTGCGTGATACTCTGGAAAAAGAAGCGTCGTGATTTCAATCATTTTCTCTCCATCCTCGTACTTTATGTTAATTAGTCTCGCCATGTTAAGCAGCTTAATATGCTCTTCAAGCACAGTACTTGAGGGAGGCGGATGAATATCCATTGTTTCCTTTAGCAGCTTTATCCAAGATAGCTCGCGCTTTTTGGCTATAATAGAATAAAGCTTACATCTGTAGGGATCACTTAGAGCAATAGGTATTATGCATATTTTACACTGCTCAGCGAGTCTAATTTTATTGAGAAAGATATCATCAACCTCTTTTGTTATCTTTTCTTTAATCCGCCTATATTTTGTGGCAATATCTAGAGCTAGGAAACGGGATAGAAATTGACTCTTCATCCGAATAATTATTACGTGAGGCTCAGAGAACTCCTCCCCTAGGTAATACCAGAAAACCTCCCCCAGCTCTGTATTAGCAATGCCATATTGAACATCTCTCCGTCTTTTCTCCTCACTAAGTGCTTTAAAGAATATCAGGGATAAAACATCTTGAGAAATTTCCAGCGTTCTTGGTATTTTTAAAACGTATTGGTAACCAATTCTTGTACTCCACTTGATCAGAGCAATGCCATAGGCTTTCACATTGAATCACGGAAAGATTCGTCGTATTTTTGCCTACTCTAATCTACTCTCTTAGCATCCTTATTTTTCCAGGTAGTAGTACTTTATTTACCCAGATCTCAAATATTTTCCCTATAATTCCTTCCCGCTCTATGATTGAATCCTCGCTAAGAACCGAAGGGAGCAGCATGGCGTCTACGAAATTAACTAGTTTACGTACCATGAACGGAATTATTATCATATTAAGAGGCATCGTTCTTGTAGCACGTTCCATTGCATGATTAAGGATAAAGGAGAAGAACACTATCTCTATATCAAGAGGATCTGCCTCAACTGCAAAGTCTCGGTAAGTTGTTATTAATTCTCTTACTACACGATCAAATTCTGATTTCATGAGACTAAGCTCTCTTATTGTTATAAGTCTAAGACTTCTCTCGTAAGCCGTGGGCAATTCTACCAGCAGATTTCCCCAAAATCTCCGCTCATCATATATAGGAACCATTGCTTCATTAAGCGTACCTCCGAAGATTCGTCTTAATAAGAAAAGAATCTTAGCTCTAAAGCTGTCTGGAAGAACGGCTTCAAAGAATCTGGGGGTAACTATATGGATAATATTCTCCCCATTCCGTCCAAATAAGGGAATCCCGTATCGTGAAAAAGTTGTAACAGTGCTTCCTATTAGTTCTATCTCTGTCTTCTCATGCATCATGGTAAGGCCAAAGGGCGCTTTTCTCAGCGTTCCTGGAGTCCATATATGGAAGAAATAGATATCCCTAAACATGCTTGTTAATTTCTTAGCCAGTTCTAGCGAAGATGCCAAAGCTATATTAAAGGCCGGTATGTTCAAATTTGTATCCACGATAATAAAGGTGGGCTCTCTGATTATTTTCTTCAGTTTTATGATTGTATCAAAGATTAAGTATGGCGGGTAAGGAATATACCTATACTTATCCGCCCTAGATACCACCCATACCTTACCACCGCTTTTCGTCGTTGCTTCATAAATAGCCATAGGATATGAGAACCTCTCTCCGTTTACCTCTGTGATAACGGAAAGTTTTCCAGTGTACACTCTCTTCATAATTTCATAGAAATCTGGATTAAGAGAGTTAAAATCAAGAGCTATCACATTAATATTCTTACGGCGGAGGAGAAGAGAAAGGAGAAGAGCAAAGGGTGTCTTGCCCACTCCTCCTTTCCCAGATGTAAAAATAGCAATACCTTCAGAGACTATTTTGGATCTCCTCCATTATCTTTTCTAATTCAAGTATAGTTGACTCAAAATCATTCTGAAAAGTTTTCTGAACTTTTTCTGCTGAGGAAGATTGAGAGATTTTTTCTTCAATTTTAACTAATAGTTCTTTCTCTTTTAATATAATCTTTGCACCATTAATCAATATTTGCTTCCCATCTATCATTGTCGATGTTATCAGTCCATAAAAGATGCTAAGAAGTGCTGTAAGATACTCATACCGTGGAATAGTAAAAAATTCTAAAATATCTCTTGACAAGGGTTTTATGAGGAAGAGAGTCGCTATTATTAGGTTTAGTAACACAAAAACTAGTATGACTGATCTCATGGGAAGAACACTAATTATCCGATTTTCACTACCCTGCATCTCCTGCGCAATATTTCTTAATACGCTCTCTTCTCTCATCAAAACATTCAAAAAACCAAGGAAAAAGAACGTTACTGGAATGAGAAAGCCGAAGTAATAATTTGCAAATGAAAAGCTTATACTTTGCGAGACCATTAATAAGCTCTTTACACTCGTATTTAAGAATAAGATAACTACACCCATTATCAGCATGACGGATAACCATCCAATGTATGGGATTCTAAATTCCCGCTCAAACTCAAGATCGAAAATATAATAATTATCAATCGCTTTACCAAGCAAATAACCGATTAAGAAATACAATAGAGGAGAAATAATACCGAAGATATTCACGCTAAATAAAATTAAGA
>JAHKLG010000108.1 GCA_029856625.1 Candidatus Njordarchaeota archaeon
AGTGGCATGATATGCCTGAGGATATGCTTATGCGTGGCCTTTGGCTTATTGAAAAGTATTTGGATGAGAAGAATAGGCTTAAGAACCTCGGTGATAAGGCTCGTGGGGTTTTCCGCTTGGCTTTCGATTGGGATCTCCGAAAACTTGATTTTGAGCTCCTCAAAGACTTCTTGAATAATATTAGGGAGCGTTTTGATGAGCTGCTATCTCTTGGTCTCATTGAGAGAGATGGTGAGTTAGCGGGGAGAATTGAGAGTCTGCTTAGCAATATTGAGGGTGTCGCTGGGGAGATTAGGAGTAGTGATGCTGAGTTCCTTGGTTTGGTCTATTTAGTTGGGTGTCTTGGTGTTTTCCTAGATATGTATGAATATGCTGTTTTGGGGCGTCCCTTCGCTGGTTTCTTTGATTGTGGTGAGTGCGGTCTTTTCGAGGATTACCTAAACACTTGGCTCCAGTATAGGGACTGTGGGGCCGTGGGTTCGTTGTTCGATGTTGTTAAGTGTCTCTCGTTGTTCGCACCACTGTTTACTTTTCGTGAGCTCGATTATGTCTTTGGCTTTAAGAAGGCCGCGTTTAGTGACCGTGAGCTTTTTGACTCTGAGTTTTCGGGTGCGGTATATTCGTCTGATGGTAAGGTGAATATTGGGTTCTATGTTAGGAGAGATGCCAATGGAATCACATTTTTCCTGAGGAACTATGTTGTTCACTTCATTGTGGATGTGTTCCTGAAGTTTGGAGGCCGAGTACTTGTTGTCCCGGCTATCATAGCTGGGAGTAGAAACTGGTACTCATATGAGAAGGAAGCGAGGGATATGTATGGGAGCAGCCTCGGGGTCTGCATGCACGACTATAAGTTGGGAACTATGCTGTTTATGGTGCCGTCGAAGGCCATAATAATTAGTGTAAGCGATGGGAAACTCCGGATTGATAACTGGGCGTTCTGTGGTAAGTCGGAATATGTCAGAGAAGTCTTTAGGGGGCTCAAAGGTAGATTTATGAACAAAAATTTACTCGCTGAAAAACTTAGGGAACTCTATGAGTATGGCCTAATAGATGCGCCCCAAGATACCAAATGGTCAAATGTTGCTAGTGACTTTATCCAGCGAATAAAGAATAGAAAAGTAAGCACATCGGAGCAAGCAGCACTGAGCGCTATGATCTTTCTTTTCGACCAGCTTAAAGGGCTTGTAGATGAGCGTGCTAGTGGTACCGATAGAGCATCGAGGCGACGTGCTTTTGAAAGCATTCTTGGCGATTTGAGAGGAGCTCTTAGTGATGTGGCTAAGAGTATTAGGACGTATACTGCTGGGTACTGCTTGGGTCTGAGTCTCGATGTGATTGGATTGTTTGGTAGGAGCTTCGCTGGTAAGCTTATTGGTGCGTTTAATAGAGTAGCAGAGTTTTTGGATGGGCATATAGGGGATATTAGAGGTGTTTTTAGCGACATTGTCTCCTTCTTCAGGGAGGTTGTGGAGAATGTTGTTAGACCGATAATAGGAGATGTTATGAGAAATGCTGAAATCGATCCTATGTACGCTGAACTCTGGAGGAGCATTAGAGGGCATGTGGAGAGTGCGACTTCCCACTATGAAGCCTTCATAAGCATCCTAGGAGACCCCAACGACATGGATATGGAAAGAATTATTTGTGCATTGGAACACATGGGGCGGGCGTCGCAGCAATATAGATTTGCTCTTTCGAAGATAGAGAGAAAACTTGGTAAGTACAGAGAAGAGGTCTCGGAGCTGGAGAGAGCGCTGGATGTTCTCACAATTCTTAGGAACTATGTTAAGTATCTTATCGAAGCATCGGAGGCAGTACCATCACTCCTCAAGGACATGGAGGATGGGGTTGTGGACTCAAAGCGATTTATGAGGACGCTGAGCCTAACTACGTTGTTGAAGTTTCAAGTGGAATCTGTGATAGGAATAGATCAGAGCACTATTGAGGATCTCGGGATATCCGGTGTCTCTCTGCTTCGAAGCGCCCTGACAAAAGCAAAGAGTATCGCAGAATTATTAGGTTTGCGGAGCATAAGTTCTGTCTTTGTCGAGTGTCATAATATTATCGTTGAGAATTCCAGGAGCTTCTCCGATTTTGTGAATGATATGCAACTAGTCATGCAGCATAGGGAGGGTAAGATAGAGTTCCTATCAGCGACCAGCAGATTTCTGGGGTGTTTGGTTCGTGGCCCTGCGGTAGCACTAGGCACGCCTGGGGGCTTGACCGCACGGGAGATTAAGAGTGTGAGGAATCTTATCTTCAGAAATACTATCCGCTCAGTCGGCGGTTTTGTGAGGGAGGTTCTCTTCGGGGAGATCCTGTATGAGCTTATGCATGTCTGCTTCAGTATATATCTAAAGCTCTTGGAGATGAAGAGGCATGTTGATGATGGGGCTAGTATCGAGGAGGCTGTACGCAGATTCGTGGGTAGCCTAACGGACTACGAGTTAGCATTCTTAGTGGATCTCAGACTTGGCTTCTATTATGATGTCTATGTTTCTGGTCGCCCAATAAAGGAATTGAGAAGCTTCTTCTATGAGAAGTTCCTGAGTTACGTCTCCGAGAAGGGCACCACAGATGTCATCCGTAACTACATCAGAAGAACGGTGGGGCTGGAGGATAGACTTGAAAACATCATCAATGACCATTACAAGGAACATTTCCTTGAAGGCGATGTGGAGTACATATGGAATAGCTTCAGAGGCGCTATGGAGGAAAAGGCCTATGAGGTCGCGATGGGTAGGAAACAGGAGAGGCTTGGAGTGTTCTGTATTCTTGCCCTTCTAAGTGAGAGGTATAAGCATAGTTTTAGGCTCGAAAAAATATCTCCAAATCTCCTAAGAGCTGTGGGGCTCAAAATAATGTTCCACAGTACTATGGCCTATGAAAACATAGGCGAGTTGGTGAGGTCGCTTCTGCTCAGTGCTATCCTAGAAACGCAGCTATCCTATGAAACGCTGAAGCTTGTGGAGACGCTGGTAAACACAATTTATCTTCTGGGTGGAGCCGAATATGGGAGCGTCGATGACCTACTATTCGATCTTCAGTCGAAGGCGAGTGAGGAAGTATACTTGGGTAATGCCCACAAGGCGATGAGCATAGAGAGGAACATCCACAAGATAGAGGGATACAGAAGGGTATACGGGGACGAAAAAGTCCTAGAAATCCTAGGGAAGCTGAAAGCACTGAAAGACTCCATAGATGAACTCATAGGCAAAATGATCGAAATGCAGAGATGCGGTCCCAAGAAGGGAGTAGCAGAGAAATATTCTGGAAGCATCATTGAGAAACTAGCAGAAATCGCAGAGTGCCTGGGCGGTGCGGGGCCATACAGCATAACGCTTCCAGGCGAGGTAGAATATGTGGGGAGAAACGGAGCCATTGAAGCGGTGATATTGCGGCTAGCCGGGTTCACAATAATTACTAGGAGGGACGGGGTATGCGTTCTTCCATACGCGGCGTATAGAATGAAGAATAGGAAGGGAGAAATCATTGGTGTGAGGTTTACGGGGGACATATACGGAGTAGCCTCAATCGTAGCAACTCTCTACAGGGAAACAGCAAACCTACTAAGAACGCTTAGAAGCCTAGGAGTAGAGGTAAGCGTCGCATCGCCAGCATACCCAAGCATACATCTTGGAGCGAAAATGGGGACGGACGGCAAGATTCTGCGCGAGAAACGGTTCATAACATGGGTCTCGATAGGCCTATCAACAATAGAAAAACAAACCAGAGAAAAGCTAATACAAGCACTAGGTAGCATCGCGGAGGGTATAAGTAGTGGGAATGTAAATAAAGTTGAGAAAAAACTAGAGGAACTCAGAAACCTCGTCGATAGTAATATCCGTGGCTCAGCAGTGTGGTTTGTTGAGCGCATCATTGAGGGAATAGTATGAAAAATAGAGAAGCTCCTGGAGGCTAAGAACGGAAAAACAGCACTCGAAAAAATGGATGCGAAAACAAGGGAAAACATCGCGGATAGCCTAGAAAGAGTCGCCGAATCCTTAGGTAATATGATCCCTGTGAGCAGGAAGATAGCACAGATGCTCACATCGCCAATAGGAAGCAAGGAAAACGAAGCCAAAAGAAAGGCGGCGATCCTAGAACTAATACTAGACGAACTAATGCTATCCCCACAAATAGCAGAAGAAATAAGAAGAGCAGCGCAGGACGAAAAAAGAGGAATCAGAGGATGGCTAAGAAGAATAGCAGAGAAGGCAGAAACAACACTAGGAAAACTACTAGAAGCAATAAGAACAACAGCAATAATAGCGGGGATAGGCTGGGCCGCAGCAAAACTAGCTGGGCTCACAGGAACCCAAAATGCAGCCCTCGCAGCGGCGATGTGGCTGACATTCGGGCCGATGGCACCCATAATATCCAGAGCGTTTAGTAGGGTGGGGAGAAAACTAGGAAGACACGGAGAAAACCTAGTGGGAAACCTGGTAAACGGAATGATTGTCGCGATAATGACCACGCTCGGGATGCTGGCTATGAACCTACTGCTAGTAGCGACAGCTCCGAAGGAAAGGGTAGAGGTTCTCGGAGAAACCGTAGAGATACCAGACCCATGGAGAAGCCCACTACGAAACATCATTACCTTTGAGGCGCCAGCAATAATATGGATAATAGCCACCGCCGTAATAGCAATAGTGGCCTCAGGAATAATAGGAAAACTCAGAAAACCAGACAAAATAGTGAGTATGCTCCTAGGAGAAGACGGAGCAAACGAGCCTGAACCAAGAGCAAAGAAGATAATAATGAAGGCAGGCCTAATAGTAGCACTAATAATGGGCCTAGCGACATACATGAAGACATGGGGAATCGGCATATTCGACTACATGCCCAGCGGAGTCCTGCTCAGCGCAGTAGCGTGGGTCTGGGACGAGGTGGATGATCTGGGAGACGGAGCCGAGAGAATAGAGTCCTGGAGGACAAACGTAGATAAGGTTATGAAGGATAGCGGTGGCATAGCGGAGATAGTGGTTCTCCCGTTCCTCCTCGGAGCGTTCGCCGCCCTCTGCGGCATAGTGGATCCCTGGCAACTAATTATTCCTGGGAGCAACGGCTTCGTGGACTACGTATGCGGTGGGTGGCTCCCAGATCCTTGGGGAACGATTGTCGGTGCACTGATAAAGATTGTGTTCTTTGTGGTTGGTATGCTCATTGCTTG
>JAHKLG010000109.1 GCA_029856625.1 Candidatus Njordarchaeota archaeon
TATGTTAAGTAATTCTGGATTATTCATTGTTTCTTGTGGAGCGTTTAAATAATTGTTTAGGGCGTTTTCAAAGGTTATTAACGTGTACATTGGAGCTACTAGGTATATGATATAAAAGAGGGATAACAACCGGAATCTCAAAGCTAAATTATCTAGAATGATTATGTATTGGGATTCTTCCTGCCGCATTCTTCGTCCTTCCTCTTCAGTATTCTCTCATAAAATTCTCTAACTTTAGGAAATTTATCTAGCACCCAAGCATATGTTAAGCTATTCTTTAATCTCCACGCGATTTCGAATATTCTCAGATCACTAGTTATTATTAATGGATAATAAACTCGCTCACAGGATAATACTTCCACAGTACTATCCTTCTTTATGTATAAGCCATTCTCTATGAGACTCTTCAAGAACAACGCTACAGCGTAGGGATGTGCTTCAGTCTTACCCACGAAGTATCTGAAGAGAGGTCTGTGGCGTTCCATTAATCGTCTCGTTAGAATAAATATTGCCCGGTATCTCTGCCAATCAATATCCAGTTGAACCTGTTCATCAAAATCTTGGCTAGTCTTCTCAAGCAATTCTTCTACCTTAGAATAGGCTTTTCTAAAGAAATTCATAACATCATAACCATCCATTGCTGGCTTGAGAAACATGCCTCCGCTTAATGATGTTCCCTTAGAGAGCTTTACTAATTTAGTTTTTCTAGACAATAATACGGTTACAATAGGGTCATTACACATCTTTGGTATGAGGGAGTCAACAATTATATCATTCTTCTTTTTACCAGCTCTATAGATTATCCTCACATATGGTTGCCAGATAAGAATACCTCTTGCTAGGAGTATTTCGCTCATTTCTTTCGGAATAGCGTAATATGTCATATCTAAGCACCCTTCAAAGTTAAACTAGATAATATATGGAAACTTGAAATAATTACTTGATACTTCCTACCTATTAAGTTTTGAGAGCCTTGAATCATAAGTGGTTAGGATGCTGAGGATAATCTCTAAGAAGGGCTTTTTCTTATCCCTCGTAATTACGGTATCGCTTGTATCAGCCATTATGCTTAGTATTCTTCTAACTGGTGAGTATATAGCGTATGCTCAATTAAACAGCAATCTGGATAGGGCTCTGATAGATGCTAGAATGGAGATAAGGGTATCGAATTTTGAAGAATTTAATGAGCTATACGTCGAGTTATCGTCTCTCCCTGAATTATCATGGGTTAACATCTATTTTTATAGATATGAAAAGGAGATTGCACTTCAGAGTAATAACATTATGCTACAACCAAAGAATCTTGGTAAATGGGTTCTTTTACTTGGGTTAAATCCTGACTATTGGCCGAATAATCTAACTCTAATCCAAGGAAGATATCCAATGAATAATTCGGAGATAGCTCTTGATCTCTCAATGGCTAAAGCATTAAACGTAACCGTAGGAGATGAAATTTGGATTAGGAGTATTTATGAGAACGAATCTATCCGTTTCACTGTAGTAGGTATTATGAGTATACAAGGGTTATTAGCAGATTTATTATCCTCCGAGCCTCCTATAAGGAACCCAGCCCTTATCTTAACTCTTAATGCTTCAAGGAACCTCGTCGGGGTATGCTTCTTCACAATCGATGGTATGGCTAGTGTGAATGGTATCGGGGCTTCTTTTTCTGGTTTTCCAGTCTATATTATGAAATTTAATAGAATATATTTCTTTGATCCCTGGAATCCAGCGGATATGCTAACACGTATTAAGGCTATTCAAGACAAAGTAATAAATATAGCGCTTAATTACACTGATATAACTCAGATCTTCTTTTATAATTACGCTGAGCAGGTCATTAAGGATTATGCTTCATGGCCATCTGCCTTTAGGCTTCAACTGACTTACATTGTTTTACCAGCCCTATTTATCGGAAGCATATACGCTGTTGTGATTGGATGGATCTTTGTGAATGAGAGAAGGAGAGAAATTGCTCTCCTCAGAATTCGCGGGTTTAGCGATTTTCAAATATTCCTCATTTACTTAATAGAATACTTGCTCGTGAGCATTATAGGGGGCTTTCTTGGCTTTCTCTTATCTATCCTTACCGCTATAGTCTCTCCCTATGTTTTATTGAGCTATTTTACTCAGAGATACAATCCCGTTCCAGTGATTTTTAGGAATATTTCCTACTACTTCATAGCCTCTAACTTAATAGCATTATTAACCGCAGCACTAACAATGTTCCCAGCATGTTTAAAAGGTTTGAGAATGAGCATTCTCGATGGACTATCTGAGTTCGTAGAAGAGATTGAGAAAGAAAAGTTACCAATTTTTATCTTCCTCGGCTTATTGTATGGGCTAATAGGACTAACAGAAATTCTCTGTGATCTCCCGCTATTTAAATTCGCAGTTAATAACTTAATGCAGAGTACAAGTACATTGCTTCAAATCACAGGCTTCGTGTTATTCATTGTAGATTGTATCGTAATAGCTTCTAGCCCCTTTATTTTAGCTTATAGTCTTGGCTCCATTACGGCTCATTATGCATCAAGATTCAAAAGAGTTCTCTCTTATCTTGTAAACTTAATTGTTCCAAGTGATGTAGTAGATGTGGCTGTGACATACTTTGTGAGGAAGCCTTCAAGAATAGCGAGGATCGTATTTATTGTGGCTCTTATTTTATCACTTCTCATGGAGGCTGGATTTAACTCAGCAATTAATGTCTCTTCACTAAAGAAACAAATTGAGATCTTTGTTGGAGCTGATTACCGTGTGGATATTTATCGGTACGGGTCTCCCATCAATATGTCTCTTATTGAGAAGGAAATTATGCAGCATTACGACGGGGTTAAGATAGCTAATGTATATGAGTTTTGGGGAAGAGCGAGGAGGATTGGACTACCATATATAAAAGTGGTTGCTATTGATGAGGAATATTTTGACGTTGCCTTTCTTGATAAAAACTTCTTTGATGGAATCACTATCGAGGAGGCCTATAAGGCGCTATTTAAGAAGAGAGAGGTTCTCTTAGGAGTTTCTGCGAGGAATAATTTTGGAATGAGAATTGGTGATAAGCTCCGTATTCACATTAGGGCTAAAAGAGGATTTGCTGAGAAATATATAGAAGTGAGCATTGCTGGATTCTTCTTCTTCGCTCCTGGCTTATTAAGAGATATTTATGATGCGCAGAAAACGGATTACATCGTAATGATGATAAGCGTCAAATCTTTAAAGGAATTAACAAATTTGCCAGATAAACTTTTGATAAATATTCCAGAGGGACTTAATACTAAGGAGTTTACAGACTTCTTAAAGACAACTTTATCCTCAAATGGTATTATATCAGCTATATACTCCTTTGCCACACTACTTAATTTATCTCTAAATAGTTCATTAGCCGGAATAACAGCTACCTTATTCAAGTTAGAGTTCGCTGAGTTAATAGCATTAACAATTCTCGGCGTTTATCTTGTCTTTTACTCGGAATATTTCACTAGGAAAAGGGAGTTTGCATTACTATGGGCGAGAGGTATTGAAAAGAGAGATATTATCTCCATGGCTAGTGTAGAAGCATTACTTGTGGTAATTTTTTCCCTAATTATCAGTTTGGTTATAGCATATAGTTTCAGTTTATCGCTCACGAAACTTACTAATATGGGATTAATCGGCTCTCTAAAGCCGCCAATAATTCCTGTAGCCGTTTTCCCCATAGATGTTTTTCTCACCATCATAGGGGAACTTATTGCGGTGTGGATTGGTGCTAAAATAGCTATACGCCAGGCTTTGAGGGAAGAGTTTGTACAATTATTGAGGATTCATCACTAGATAAGGAATTTTCTAAGTTCACTTTCTATTTTTTGTAACTCGTTCTTTAATTCAGTATATCTTTGAACTAATTGGTCAAGGGAAATCATCCCCGCTCGATAATCCTCCTCTAATTTTTTTATCTCTCTTAATAGAATTTCTTTTCTCTCCTCTAAATTTGCTAATAATTGATCCGTATCAATCATTAATAATTCGGCGATACTTTTCTCAGCAGGCGTTGTAGTTTCGATTATTTTTCCATCCCTCATTATGCTGATCCTATCTGCATACACAGCCATAGAGATATCATGAGTAACCATTATGATCGTCTTATTCAGCTCTCTATGAAGATCTCTGAAGAGCCGAACGATTTGACGGCCAGTAGCATAATCCAATTCTCCAGTAGGTTCATCAGCTAGGATTAATGATGGATCATTGGCTAAGGCTATTGCAATAGCTACTCTTTGTTGCTCTCCACCAGATAACTCATGGGGCTTATGATGTATCTTACTCTTTAAGCCAACTAGAGATAATAATTCCCTTGCTCTTTTTATTCGCTGCTCTCGAGGAATACCAATAGCTATCATCGGAAGCTCAACGTTTTCTATTGCTGTTAGGTAGGGAACTAAGTTAAAGAATTGGAATACAAAACCTACTTTCTTTCTCCTATATTCTATCCTCTCTTTTTCGGAAAACTTTGTAATGTCTTCTCTATCAACTAGTATTGTGCCCGCGTCAGGCATATCAATAGCGCCAATGCAGTTTAATAGTGTAGTCTTTCCACTTCCGGAGGGGCCAGCTATAACTCTAAATTCTCCTTCACGCACACTCATAGATAATTCGCGAAGAGCAACTGTCTCCACAGCATCCGTTCTATATATCTTTATGACGTTTTTGCATATCACGGAGGACATTCTTGTCCTCCCTTATAAGAGCCTCATAACATTCAAGGTATCAGGATTAAATTTAAAAACTTGCTATTAGTGAATCTAGGAGTTTAGTAACTTTTCGAGGCTACTCTGAATGGCTGGTCTTGGTAGATATTTGGTAAGAAGAGCATTAACGTTTATCCCCACAGTTTTCGGAGTCGTATTTCTATCTTTTACAATTGCCTTCGTTATGCCAGCGGATCCCGCGAGAACATGGGCGGGTGGTCAAAAAGCGAGCCCAGAAGTAGTTGCGCGGATTAGAAAGATGTATCATTTAGATGATCCATTCTGGGTGCAGTTTTACTTCTTCCTAAGGAACATACTTACCAATAAGATTTACTCGCCAGTGACTCATAATAGTGTGTGGTACGAGTTTTCGAGGAGGTTTCCTATAACTCTTAATCTAGCTGTTATGTCTATGTTCA
>JAHKLG010000011.1 GCA_029856625.1 Candidatus Njordarchaeota archaeon
CTCCCGGCATCCCGTTTTGGTTTCTTTTCCTCCCCCTACTGAGATGTTTCACTTCGGGGGGTTCCCGCCCCTTTCGGGGCGCCCGGGCTTATTAGGCCCGGGCAGGAGGTCCCATTCGGGGATCCCCGGCTCCACGGCGGCCTGCGCCTCGCCGGGGCTTATCGCAGCTTGCCACGCCCTTCGTCGGCGTCCCGAGCCGAGCCATCCACCACCCGCCGTCTTGCCCGGCAGCCTTTACCTCCGGGGTTGCCCCTTGTCCTTTTTGCCCCCATTTGGGGGCTAATGATTGGTATTGTTCCGATGTGTTTTATAAATTTTACTTAGATGTTTTCTGCTAGTATCGTATCTTTTGGTGTTACTTATAACTTATAAATCTTACTGACATGGATGCCTTACTTCGTCATATAATTTATGCATAGCTTTGTAGAGTTATTTCGTGTCGGCTACATATTTTTGTTATTTATTAGGGCATGTCATTTGTTTTAGATGCTTTAATGGTGTTTCGAAGATGCCTTATGTTGATTCAGAAAGAGCGTTTTTAGAAGCTAAGGGGCAGGAACGGGTGCTAATGCGCTTCGTTACTGAGCTATTATTGGAATTAGAGCGTAGAGGGAGTTGGGATAAGAAGACTTTGCAGTTCCTCAAGATTTCGTTAAGTAGGAAGTATCAGTTGCCCCGTATTCCTAGAGATTATGAACTCTTACGATACCTACCTGATGAGTTAAGGGAGAAGTTTAGGGATCTATTCAAAATAAAGCCTGTAAGAACATTGTCGGGAGTAGCTGTAGTAGCTGTTATGACTAGACCACTGCCTTGTCCCGGAAAGTGTATTTATTGCCCAGGGGGTATAAATGCCAGGCGTCCATCTCCAAAGTCTTATACTGGTATCGAGCCCGCGGCTAGGCGTGCTTTTCAATATAATTATGATCCATTCTTACAAGTTAGGGGTAGAATTAAGCAATTAGAAACTATTGGTCATGTGCCGGAAAAGATTGAGATCATAATCATGGGTGGGACTTTCCTAGCTGCTCCAAGGGAATATAAAGAGTCCTTTATTAAAGGGGTTTATGAGGGCATCCTTGGTAAGCGTTTCCCCAATGCTTCTCTTGAAGAATTAAAGCGTATGTTGGAGACCTCTAAGTATAGGCTTGTTGGGCTAACTATAGAGACTCGCCCAGATTATTGTATGGAGAAACATGTTGATGAGATGCTTTTCTATGGTGCGACGAGAGTTGAAATTGGTGTTCAAACTCTGGATGACGAGGTTTTAAGATTCATTAAGAGGGGGCATGATGTTGAAACAGTTCGGCGTGCTTTTAGAATTGCTAAAGATGCTGGGTTTAAGATTGTTGCTCATATGATGCTTAATCTTCCCCCCTCCGATCCCAGAAGAGATCTTGATTCTTTTAAAAGGCTCTTTATAGATCCTGATTTCCGTCCAGATATGCTAAAGATCTATCCGACTGCTGTGATAGAAGGAACCGAACTTTATGAAATGTGGAGGAGGGGAGATTATGAGCCTTACTCGGAGGAGACGTTAATTCGAATAATTGCTGAGATTAAGAAATTTATTCCTCCATGGGTACGTATCCAGCGAGTTCAGAGAGATATTCCTGTTAAAATTGTACTCGCGGGATATAGCGTTGGGCATCTTAGAGACGTGGTCAAAAGATATATGTTAGCCAGAGGATGGAGATGCAGATGCATTAGATGTAGGGAAGTAGGCTTAAAAGAGCATAAGGAGGGCATTAAGGTGAATCCAGATTACGTAAGATTCATTATCCGTAAATATGAGGCTTCCCAAGGGGAAGAACTCTTTTTATCCTATGAGGACATAAAGAATGATGTTATTATAGGTTTTCTACGTCTTAGGAAACCGTCTGAATATGCTCACAGACCCGAGATAGACGAAAATACGATGATTGTTAGAGAACTCCATGTTTACGGTTCTTTAGTTCCTATAGGAATGCGAAGAAGTAATGGATGGCAGCATCGGGGGTTTGGTGCTAAATTATTGCAAATGGCAGAGAAAATCGCTGTAGAGGATTACGATGCACAAAAAATTATTATTATTTCAGGTATCGGTGTTCGGGAGTATTATCGAAAGTTCGGTTATAGGCTTGAAGGGCCCTATATGAGTAAGAAGCTTTTATATTAAGAATCAGGGAGAAATGAGAATTTCTTCAAGAGCTGATATGACTCGGCAGAGAACATAATTAGTTGTTAGGGGTCTATCTGAGAGAGCTATTAAGTCATTTATTATGGCAAGAATTTCTTCTGAGAAAAAACCATGAGGAAACGCTCCAATCACGATTACTAAATTCTTGTACCCATTTATTATTCTGCTCAAAAAATCTTTAAGAGAAGATATTCTTCGTCCACGCCTAGAAAAACCTACTACAAAGCGATTCTCTAAGCTATTTATGATATCCCCTATTGACTTATCAGATATAGAAATTAGTGGATCTCCTCTTGGCGGTACACGGCCTAGTTCAAATAATTGCTCCATTAATCCAATGAATCGTAAATAGTTTCTTGGGGGCCTAACATTCTGCTTAACAATTATTACATTACCCCGAATCGTGTGAATGTATACTTTAAGAAACCCTGCGTTATTAAGCTCGCTGTCTTGCGCCAGTAAAAGAGCTTGGTGAACTATATCTGGTCTTCCTCGTTTCTCCTTGTCTTCTAGTTTAGAATTAACTATTGCGGAACCATGATAAAGAGAATCCAAAATGATGTACTTAGGATGTTTTTTCTTCTTTTTCGAGTGCTTTCTAATTATAGGATCAGACCATAAGGAAGGAGGTATCGTTTCGAGAGAGGCGTCTGCGAGAACCAGATATACTCTTCTATCTATCATAATCACCACGGATAATCTATCAGGGAAAAGCATTTTTTTGTGACATTTCTATAAATCAAAATGGGCTAAATGTTTTTGTTTCCTCGATTTATGGAAAGACTCACTAATGAGTCATTGGAGGTTATTAAGAATGACCCTATCGATTAATGATCTTACCGATTCAGATGGTATTTTCCTAGTGCGTTTAGCTAGAAAAGCAATAGAAGAATTTATTCTTAGGAAAGAGAAAATTGCTCCACCCAAAGATACGCCTAAGAAACTCTTTAAGAAAGCTGGAGCATTTGTAACACTTAATAAAATTGTTAATGGTTCCGAGGAACTACGTGGTTGTATAGGCTACATTATCCCCGTTAAACCATTAGTTGAAACGGTAATAGAAGTAGCTATTGCAGCCGCTGTTGAAGACCCCCGCTTCCCGCCTCTTTCAAAAGATGAATTAGACAAAATTATAGTCGAGGTTACTGTCCTTACACCGCCTCAAAAAATTGAAGTGAAAAAACCCGAAGATTATCTTAGAAAGATCATTATCGGACGTGATGGTTTAGTACTTCGATACGGACCCTTCTCTGGTACACTTTTACCTCAAGTGCCAGTAGAATACGGGTGGAATGTAGAAGAGTTTCTAGATAATTTATGCATTAAAGCAGGGCTCGTTCCCGGATGTTGGAAAGACCTCAATGTGGAAATTTATTCTTATCAAGGCATAATATGGAAAGAAGAAAATCCTCGTGGTTCAGTAATTAGGGTAGATTTAACAAAAATAACGAAAAAAAGGAAATAAGATATTTTACTGTTCCGCTGGAAGTACTCTAAAGTACTTATGGTTTGAGGAAGTACTGAGTAAACGCTCTCTCAATATCCTCCTTCTTTATTGTCTTTCTCTTATCTGCTTCAGCTAGCATTTTAGCTAGGCTTGATATTCTAACGATTAGGTTCTCTAGAATATTTCTAAGGCCTTCAACAGCCTCGGCAGAGATTCTTATCTCCTTAGTCCCGATACCTTTCTCCATGTATCTCCTAATAGGTTGTAAGGGCATGTGTTTTTCCTCGGCTGGCATAGCGAAAACACCATTGGAAAGGATTTCATAGAGATTATATACTAGTTTTCTATTATAAATTTTTCGATAATTCGCAAAATCTTGAGATTCTACATAGTTTCGAATATTTGGAAAATTTGAAAAAATTCTGTAATTATGCATGATTAATATTTTAATTTCTTCCAAGATGTGCGAGAAAATGCTTATGAACGAACTGTTATTTTGAAAGGTTATATAGTACGATAATTTGTTAGTGATATGGTTCACTCGCGTAGGATGTAAATCAGGGGAGAGAGTTGAGATCATTTATTGCTGTAGATATCTCCCAGGAAGAAATTGTAGAAAAGTTAGTTAAAATTCAGAGTTATTTGAAAAATACTAACGCCCATATGAAACTCGTTGAACCAGAAAACTTTCACATTACCTTGAAATTCCTTGGCGAAATTTCTCCTAGTGACGTGAACTTGATAAGCAATGTGCTTAAAAAAATCTTAGCAGATGAAGTTCAATTCGAGATCTCCATAGAAGGTATTGGCGCTTTCCCAACAATGACTAAGCCACGAGTAGTATGGGTAGGAATTAAGGAGGGCGGAGAAGCATTAAGAAGAATCGCTAATAAAATTACTCATGAATTACGAAAGGTAGGAATTAAAGGCGATGAGAAAGAATTTCATCCTCATGTCACTCTTGCTAGGATAAAAAGATCCAGTAGTGACCTTGTGAGAATCTTGCGTAATTTAGAAAGTGTAAAAATAGGCTCAATCATAGTTTCGCGTATCAGATTAAAAAGGAGCACTTTAACCCCGCAGGGACCGATTTATTCTACAATTGCTGAATTCCCATTAAAAGAAATCTAACAGGTTCACATTCTTAAATATTCAAAAGCGTTAAAGGATAAGGCATTAATATTGTTAAATTAGTGCATAAGCGCTAAGCATCTTTTATGAGACAGTATCTATGTTTTTAAGTAGGTTATTTACATGCCAGATTTGGAAAATTGGATTATTTATCCAGAATATTTCGACTACAGACTATCTCGTAGGCTCGGAAGAAAAGTAAGATTAGAATATTGCATTAAGTCTCCTAGTCTAGAGGAATTGCATGAGGCACTCAAGTTACTAAAAATTGGTGGCATGATAATAGAAAAGGATAAAGCACATCCCGCCAACTGGTTTGAAAAAAAAGGACGCATCATTATACCAAAAATTCCAGGAAAGAGCAAACATAGCCTCTTGATTGAAATTGCGAAGACGCTAAAGATTGTTAGAACAAAACTATTAAGGAAGAAGAAATTAAAAGAAATTGAAACAAAAAAGAAGAGAAAGAAAGCCGGTGTCGAAAGGTATCTAGAAAGAATTATGCAGAAAAAGAAAAAATGACATGTGATCATTCATGGCATCGTTAGCAGAGATATTTATTGAGTCAATTATTTATATTCTCCCGGCATACGTAGCTAATGCTTCTCCAACAGTATTTGGTGGGGGAAAACCATTAGATTTGGGGAAAAATTTTATTGATGGAAAGAGGATTTTTGGGGATCACAAAACTATACGCGGATTATTGGCCGGTATTCTTTGTGGAATCTTAACCGGGATATTTCTCCTTCCCTTCGTCCCCAATGCTTCATTAATCGATAACTTAAAACGGTCGACTCTTCTCTCTATTGGGACACATGTAGGAGATCTTCTTGGATCATTTATTAAGAGGAGAATCGATATACCACCAGGTGGCAGTTTTCCCGTTATTGATCAGATAGGATTCTTGCTGACAGCACTGTTTATAACGATTCCCTTTTACCCATTACCCTTCACGCACATCTTATTACTGATCGTGTTAACTCTTGTACTACATCCCGCTACTAATCTCATTGCTTACCTAATAGGCCTTAAGGATCGCCCTTACTAATTAGATTTATGAATGAATCTAAATTATCCCGTAACGGACCATGTATTAAGGAGAAGAGAAAAAACATCAAAAATTCCTTCCCCAGTAATAGAACTTACAGGCACTACTTCTTTTGCAATAATTGTCCCTAATTTGTCAGTAACACTAAGTATAGGCGATAAGTCTTGCTTTATCTGAAAAACATCCTCAAAAACTGCAATTTTTTCGGGGTCATTTATCATTGTAATTAATTTTTCCAATGTATCTTGGTCAAGCAGATCTGATTTTGATAATACAGATATCATGGGTAATTCAAATCTCCAATATACACTCTCCGCTAATAATAACACACTGAGAAGAGAACTTGGGGAATATATGCAGAGAAAAGGATCAAAGAGGTAAATAATCGCACAACGCGCTGCAGGAAATCGGAAAAGGTTCTCTACAATTGCGGGACCAGATGGTCTATACGCAAAAATTTCCATTTGACCTGGAGTATCTACCACTAGATATTCCGGCTTTAGTTCTTGTATTTTCTGCCTCAAATCGTGGATGAAATTCATTAACAGATCCATGGATGCTATAAGAGCGCCATTTGGTCCCAGATTGTATTCTCTCATAATTTCTTCAGCTTTTATAAACTCTCGAACATCAATATCTGGCGAATAAGGAAGATTCTCCGCTAATACCCCCGGATCAAGGTTTAAAACCGCATAGTCTAGATTTTTATCTTCAAGGTACTCTGATAGAGCCTTAGTGAATAATGTCTTCCCACTTCCAGCTGTGCCCAATACTATAGCCACATACATTCAGAATCCTCCGCCTCTCTCGCTTATTTAACTTATTAAAGCTTCAGACTTAAGTCATTACTCATAAAATTTCGTTAAGCCTGATAGTAATTTGATCTTAGATGAGGATGTTTAAGATGAGTAAATATCTTTTGCTCATGAGTCTAAACTCAAATTCATTTGCATTCTTTGATGGGTCTGAATTAATTGGAGTTGTCAATCCGCCTACTTTCCAGTCGCTTAAAAAGAAGAGATGTTATGAAGACATTATTCTACAGATCCGAGATTCTTTCGCCATATTTACCACTCCGACTTCTCACTCCCTAATACTAGAATGGACAAAGATAGCTGCAGGAGTTCTTATTCCCTCCACTCACAATATTTCTATAAGGATGCCTAATCTTCATAGGTTGCGTGTGGAAGAACTCTTTTCTTTAACTGCTTTCTTTGATATTACTTTCTTAAGGCTTAAAAGCGATGTTACTAGAATAGCTCTAGGAGTATTAGATCATAAGAGAAAAATCCGAATGGTGTTTTTTGAACCGACTATTGATCAAGAACCTTCCTTAGCAGAACCTATAATAAGCGCGGATATAGTTGTGGTAGCAACGCAACATGAAGAATTCCTAATTAGAAAACTTCTTAATGCATCCTCACCAAGTACCCTCGCTCGGTGGATGAGATTAGAAACGAAATATTTGGTAGTCCTCTTTACTCAACATCATAAACAGTATTCTGAAAGATTAAAAAAGATCCCCTCTTCTTTCATTATCGCTCTAAGTCCTTGTGAAAAAATCGGATTTACAAGACATCTCCATGAGATAGTTATTGTTAGAAGAGGGCTCTCATAGTGAAATAAGGTACACGAAGTCATTAATTAGAGAAATTTAGGAAAAAATGATTATAGATATGGAGCCGCGGGCGGGATTCGAACCCGCGACCTCGGGATCTCTTGAGAATTCTTATTTACAAGTCCCGCGCTCTACCAGCTGAGCTACCGCGGCGAGCTCTTTAATGTGGTTCAGTTGTTTAATTCAAGTGAGTGGGTAAACCCAGATTTGGATGGGGTGGGGGGCGGGATTCGAACCCGCGACCTCGGGATCCACAGTCCCGCGCTCTACCAGCTGAGCTACCCCCACCGCATGTGTTAGCTGTATTGTATTCTCAATTCTATTGCTATCTTCTCCCATTGCATCTTTAGCAGATATAGCCTCTTAGTGTATTACTTAATAATCAATTCTTAAACTATAAGGGGATCCTTTGCCTTAAAATTTTTTCTCCACCACTTCTTGATTACGGGCTGGAGAGATATTACCTAATGTCTAATTAGAAACGGGGATAAAAAAAGCTTTTTAGATCGCTATGTAGTTAAACTAGTCTAATAGTTTCCATATTATTAGGTGCTATAGCGTTTAATTTTAGATTTGTCCTGCAGATCTCTGCAAACTTCACACATTTTTTCTCTTCACCATGAATAACCAAAACTCTATGTGGTAATGGTCGTATAGATTGGACAAATTTTAGTAGCTCTGGAAACGGAGAGTGTCCAGAAAAACCTCTGATGTGATGAACTTGCATCTTTAGAAGCGTCTTTCTCGCTATTCCTTCGTTATAAAATACAAGTTCCCTCGCTCCTCGAAGAATATTCCATCCAGGAGTTCCTGGAGCTTGATATGACACAAATATGAGTGCATTTTTTTCATTCTCTGCGAGATATTTTAGAAATTCCAGCACAGGACCTCCTTGTAACATTCCATTAGTAGCTAAAATTACGGCTGGTCTTGAACTTTCGCAAATTTCCGCTATTTCTGAAGAGTCCTTAACCGTAATGAAAAATTCTGCGAGAAATGGATTCTCGTTCTTCCTTAAAATCCTATCTCGCAATCTTCGAGATAAGAATTCTGGACTAGCGGTATGAATAGCCACAGCTTCCCTGATCATTCCGCTGATATATACGGGAACCTCAGGCAATGATTTCTTTTTAACAATGTGATGATATAATACAAGCATTATTTCTTGCGCTCTCCCAACGGCTAGTACTGGAATTAATACTTTCCCCTTTCTTTCGATTGTTCGCCTAATTATGCTTATTAACTCATTTTCAGCAACCTCACGTGGAGGGAATTTATCCTTAGGCCCACCATATGTGGATTCTATAATTAGAGTTTCAACTCTTGGAAAGTTTGTTTCAGCTCTATCGAGCAATCTTGTATCACTATACTTTATGTCCGATGCTATAATTATATTATATAATCCCTCAGCCACATGGATATGAACAATAGCACTCCCAAGGATATGCCCCGCGTTATATAATGTTAGCCGGATATCAGGAGCTATATCATTAACTTCTTCATATTCTACTGTGATTGTGTGAATTAATTCCTTGTCAATATCCGTATAAGAGTACGGAGATAATCGCCCTTCTTTTCTAGCTAATTCAACATAATCTCGTTGAAGAAGCGCCATGAGATATTTAGTTGGTTCTGTGCAATATACTGGACCTCTATACCCGTACTTAAATAGGTAAGGAACCATTCCAGAATGATCAAGATGCGCGTGAGTTACTATTACAGCGTCAAGTTCCTCAATCGAGAATTCGGGAACATTGAACTTCGGGAAGATTTCTCCTGGCTCAGAGGCACCCACTCTTATTCCCGCGTCGATTAGAATAGAACTTTCCCTAGTCTGAATGAGAAAAGCATTTCCTCCGACTTCTCTACCCCCTCCTAAGATAGTCACTCTCACCTTGTTATTCCTGAGAATATATGGTCTATGGATGCGCTCTCCTATCTCTTCTAAAAAGTTTTTACGATCTGATGAAGCTATTTCATTAAGCTTTCGGGCATATCTTACAATGTTTGATTCCAGAGGTGGTGCACGGACAATGACTGGTGCCCATCTGGTTTCTAGAGTAATACGTTTCCTAGTTATGCCTTTTGGACCGATAACGACCCCTGGTTTTTCAGCCTCAATATATACTTGACCAGTTATATCGTCGAAGTATATGTTCTTGACCCCAGCCCTTTCCCCAACAATTTCTAAAATTAATCTTTCTGCCTCCTTCTTATTCAATCTTACAGAAGGATCTGATCTTATTGATATTCTCTTATGATACGTTTTAGCGATACTTTTTATGATATCCTGTTTTAGTAAAAGAAGTTGAGGATTCTTAGAGTAAATAACGATTCTGGGTCCTTCAAAAGCTATTTTAGTTATCATGCTCTCCGGTGGTAGTTTTTTTAATATATCATTGAAAAGCCTTTCTTTCCAACCGAGTACTATTGCAGTATTATCTCTTTCAAACAAATGAGCCACCTTTTCAGCTCAATTTATTCGATCCCTCTTAGTTCCACTCTAATGGTAGAAAAAATAAGTGATAGTAGCTGTATCCAGAGAAAATTCTCTCGAAGATAACATATAGTTAAATTCATTGGGAGAATTATCTATGCATATTTCTTCTTTTCACAGTGATTCTATCATGGAGTGGGTGGGAAAAGTTGGTCGGGGCGGCGGGAGTCGAACCCGCGACCTCCCGGTCTCTGTTAGAGCGCCCGCTGCGCGCGCGGCTCCTAAGGAGCCGCTTCTACAGCCGGGCGCTCTCTCCGCAACTGAGCTACGCCCCGATTTTTGAAATACAATGAGCAGGTTTAAGGTAACTTTTTCTGCTCCAGATATTATACGACACTAAGAACTCTTTTTAAATTTTCTTCTTCCTCTTTTCTTATATCCTACTTCTATTAACCATTCATATTACGCTATAATGGCTACTTTGAGCATAGGATGGAGGATACGATGTAATACTATAGCTATAAAGCGATGCAGCTTTAGAAGAGAATTTCACCCATCGAATAAAACGTCTTCTACTATTTTTTCAGAATACTCTTAGTTTTTGCCATCTTAAATTCTCTGGTGAACTTGTTTTTGCAAGAATGACAGTCAAGGGATTACCAAGTTTGTTGGGGTAAGAGTAGTGGCTGAAATTAGAAAAAAACTCAGGAAGTTAATAAGAGATGAGAAAGGATCTCCTGTGACCGAAGAGGCATTATTAATAGGACTGGCTATTATCATTTTTACTGGTATTCTAATGTTAGTAGCTAATATAAGAAAATTCGTTGAAGAGCAATATGAGAAACTCGCTGAAGAGTTCTCTCAGAGTATATTTCCTTTAGGATTCAATAATACAGAGATTCCTGACTTGGGCACATATTTATCATCATGGTCTTCTCTTGGAGAATTAATTATTAGAATTCTGAAGCTCGTATTTAGTTACTTAATTTACATCGCCATGTTTGTGGGGGGTATAATGATTCTATGGGGGGCTATTGAATGGGCTACCGGATATAATGAAACAAGCGGCAAAAAGACAATCATAAAAGGAGCCGTTTTAGTCTTACTAGCTCTTGCACCCATGCTTGCAACTTTATAATTCAGGGTGGAGAATGCTAGCATCCTCTTTTGATTTTTCAACAATTCTTTTAATCGCACTCTTTCTTATCATCCTATCCTCTTATTATCCATTAGTTAAGGCATATATGTTCGCGAAAGAAATTAGGGGCTTTCTTCATGATATGAGCACATTTCCTATGTATATTCTGATCACATTAAATATAAATTACGAAACATTAAGATTGCTTCCTTTAAACTTGGTAGAGGAGCTTGAAATCAAACGGAGTCCCTTCTTATGCGATAACGAGCGTGAATTATTAGAGTCTATTATTTTTTTGAAAAATCCTCTCACCACTTTTTTTGCTGATGCTCTCTTATCTGGTCTTAGAAAGATATCTCTGAGCAGAGATGTACTAGTAAATACTAGTAGAGAGATACTATGTTCCAGCTTAACATTTAGAAAAGAATTGCTAGATTTCCTAGCTGAACGAGAAAAGCTAGTGTTCTTCTTAGTAGTATTCTCTCCTCTCTCTCTTCTTATACTCGCTTTTCTTGTCAATTATATGTACATTTTTACAATTTTCTTGTGCGAGATTTCTGGATCCCTCATTTATTTGCATTTTCTTCAGAAAATGCATCGTCGAATAACACAAGATATTACCAGGAGGTTTTTACTGGAGGTTTAAGATATGAATCCTCATTCTTTTGAAAATGAAGGAAGAAGAAAACCCGAAAAAGATTACTCGTACCTTCATAAGCTTTTACTCTTAATGTCGTGTTTGAGAGAGAAAAGAAACTTAATACGATGTCTTAATGAAATTTTCTCTGAAATCGGCAATCCCCTCACGTACTCCTCAGATAAAGAATACGTTCAAAACATTTTTCTGCAAGTAAAAAATAACGCCCGCTCAATCTTACTTCTTCAAGCTTATCTCTTATTACTGCTTTTTTATGAAAGAAATCCAGAAAACGCGATTGCTATGCTTGAGAGTTTTTTTAACCAGATTTTAGAAGATATATCGATTGAGAATGAACTTTATTCTTTCCTAAGATCTTTAAAAATAAAATTTTACTTAGTAACCTCTGTTTTTTCAGCCACATTAGGTCTTATGGCTAAGATGCTTTTTAAGATTCAAAATATAAACATCCCTACGCTCCTCCGAGATCATTCTTTAACCAGTTTATTCTCAAGCATTGCAATTATTATGCTAATACTTCTTCTTTGCCATCTAATAGTATATTCTACTTTTTACATGCATTCGATCCTTAGCATTCTCCCAGCTTTCGAGAGAAAACACACCACTTTGCATTTAACCATATCTCTCGTTATCACATTAATTTTATTCTCCCTCACGTTCCTATATGCATAATGCTAAGGCGTGGAGAAAAAGTGGTGCGGGGGGCGGGATTCGAACCCGCGAAGGCCTGCGCCACCGGATCTTAAGTCTAGCCTTTCTATTGCCTGGCCTATATAACCGGCCCCTTTGTCCGCTCGGGAACCCCCGCAATGTTTTGGAGCCCCGGGCGGGACTCGAACCCGCGACCTCCCCCTTTCTGGTGTAAGGTAGCTTACCAGGGGGGCGCCCTTACCCCTAGGCCACCGGGGCATAGTGGGGCCGGCGGGATTCGAACCCGCGACCACCGGCGCCCCAGGCCGGCATCCTCCCTGGCTAGACTACGGCCCCTGATTTAGTTACTATCTATTCTTATGGAAATCCTCGTCTATTTTTAAAACTTGTTGATCAAGAGCTCAACGGGGCATAGATCAATAGGAAATTTCTCAGTAATACGATACAATCATAGAGTTAGAACTGTTATATTTATTTGCAGAAAAATCCCGCATACAACTTAATAGTGGGATGACATAGTATTTGGTGAGATTCTTGCTAGATGATCTAGAAGGTTATGTAGGAAAGGCTGCTGATTTCTTAAGAAAGGCTAAGGTACCAATTTGGTCCAGAATTTTGATAGTATTTAATGATGGTACAAAACTTGAAGGCATGTTATTACCAGCTCCTCGCGATACAGACGAATACATCTATGTTAAACTAAATAATGGATATAATATTGCGTTCTCTGTTAATAAAATCCGGGAAATAGTATTTATAGCTAAGGAAGAAGTAAAATATAAGATTCCAGAACGTGAACTATTACACAAACCCACTCTACCTAATATCTTACTTATAGGAGCAGGAGGAACAATAGCATCTCGAGTAGAATATACTACGGGTGCTGTTAAACCGGCTTTTTCGCCGACAGAGCTAGCAAACTCAATACCAGAAATTTTCTCAATAGCAAACATTACCACGATAACGCTCTTCAATATATTTAGTGAAGATATGCAGCCAAAATATTGGATTGAAATGGCTAAAAGAGTGGCTAAAGAATTACGATCTGGATACACTGGTGTCGTGATAACTCATGGAACCGACACTATGCAGTTCTCCGCAGCCGCCCTCTCCTTCATGCTTAATAATCTCCCAGTACCTGTTGTTTTCACTGGTGCTCAAAGAAGTAGTGATAGACCAGCATCAGATGCTGCTAGTAATGTAATAAACTCTGTTCTCTTTGCCGCACATGGAGAAGTCGCTGAAGTGCTTGTCTGTATGCATGCTAACCTTGATGACACTTCTGCTTTAGTTCATAGGGGGGTACGTGTGCGTAAAATGCACAGCAGCAGAAGAGATGCCTTTAGAACAATTGGAGATCACCCGGTGGCTTATATTAGAGATGGGAAAATAAGATACCTTAAAAAAGATTACCAACGTCGTGGTCTTTATTCTCATTCAGATGTGTATGCTGATGCAACTTTTGAAGAAAAAGTAGCGCTACTTTACGTTTTCCCAGGAATAAATCCAGAAATTATAGACTTCTTAATCGACAAGAAATACCGAGGAATAATCATCGCTGGAACGGGACTCGGTCACGTTCCCGAGACATTGTTACGACCGATTCAAAGGGGTGTGGAAGAGGGTATCCTTTTCTTCATGGCGACTCAGTGCTTATGGGGTCCCGTGAATCTAAATGTATATGAGAGAGGTCGAGTCTTGAGAAAACTGGGAGTAATACCTGCAGATGGAATGCTTCCAGAGGTTGCTTATGTAAAACTTGGTTGGTTGTTGGGTCATGACTATACGAAAGAACAAGTCATCACTTTGATGCAGACTAATCTGAGATACGAAATAGTGAAGAAGGAGCCACTAAATGCCTTCTTCTCTAATCTTTAACTTTTCAGTAAAACATCATGAACTCATACTTTAAGAACACTGATCAACTTTTCAATCAAATTATCAAGCCCTCTCCTCTCTTTCGCTGAAAGTTCAACGATGCTGCCTGGATCTCTCTTAAGGACCTTTTCTACAATTTCTTTTGCGATAATCTTCTTACTCTCGATATCAATTCTATCACTAACGAGATCAACTTTATTTAAACCGATAACTATTGGTTTTCCATTCACTAAAGCCCCAACATTCTTAAGGATGTTCAAAGATGTCTCAACCTTAATCTTGAAAAGTTCAGCTGGGTCGGATGCATCTAGTAATAACATAAGTGCGTCGGAAAAACGCATATCATCAATATTTATCTCAAAAGATTTTATTATTCTAGGGTCAAGATCCACAACGAAGCCTATTGTATCAACGAGCAAAATTTTTTCTGCTCCTCTTAGTTTCGCATATTTGCTTGAGAGTGTAGTAAAAGGCATATCACTAACCGGCTTTTCGCAACCAGTAAGTGCATTGAATAAAGTGGTTTTACCCGCATTATAATAGCCAACAATACACACTACTTTAAATCCTTTCTCTTTTCGCTCCATAATTTGTCTTAATTTCTCTTCGCGGTATCTAGCAATTTCCTCTTTCAATTTTTTCATTCGCCGTCTTAACTCAGCAATCTTCGGTTTCCAGCCATATTCTCCACCAGCCCTTATAAACGGTCTATCTTTAATATGGATAAGCGAAGTAAGGAGTTTCACATAAGGTATTTCCCTTTGAATTCTCGCAAGCTCTATTTGAAGTTTTGATACAGCATCGCTGGCGTTCTTGGCAAATATCTCAAGGGTTAAATCATACCTATCAATGACACGTCTTCCCGTTAATAACTCAAGATTCACTTTCTGAATACTCTTTAGCACATTATAGACAATTAAAGTATCCACTTTTAGCTCATCCATTAACTTAGTCATCTCCTCAATTTTTCCTCTGCCAAAAAGCGTAGCTGCTTTAGGAGCTTCTTTTATTTGAATCACTTCTCCTAAGACCTCATAACCAGCCGCAAATGCTAGTTTTTTAAGCTCTCCTAACCTCAGACGCCAGAATTTTTCCCTTGGTTTTCTTAGCATAGCCACGATTGCCCGATTCTCGCTCATCAAGTTCACCTCCATCCATCCTAATGATTTCTCTTATGATGAACTAATTGTTCTCTTAACGAGTTCCCAGTGAGTTGAAGCTATAATTCTTTTTTCATTGTTTAAGGTAAGATATTCAAGAAGACGCTCAGTGACTACTTGATTCAGCTCTATATGCGAGACTAAGTACTTCTTAAATACTTTATTAATGCTTTATCAGAAAGATAAAAGTAAACGCATTAGAGGTGTACTTGGTAACTCATATGACATCTGAAGTAAAGTTTATTGTAGATGAAATGCTAGGAAACATTGCACGGTGGTTAAGAATTCTGGGTTTTGACACGATATATGCTAGAGATCTGCGTGTATCGTATAATGGGAAAAGCTTTGACACCTATCTTTTAAGGATCGCAATATTAGAGAAAAGAATCCTAATTACGAGGGATAAGGAGATAGTTCAAAGAGCTAAGCATTATGGAGTGAAAGTAATAAGCATTCTCCAAAACTCCAAAGATATTGTTACGACATTAGGGGATATTCTTATAAAGTCTGGAGTATCCCATCCTCCTGTGAATTATGGAATTCTCCGATGTCCTATCTGTAATGGTATATTAAGACCCATAGCAAAGGAAAACGTTAAAACACTCGTACCAGAAAAATCTTGGAGATTTGCAGAAGAGTTCTTTAAATGCTCAAACTGTGGAAAGATTTATTGGAAAGGAAGCCACTGGAGAAAAATTTCTAAAGTAATTAAAAGCCTTTCAGAAATTTTATCAAAAAACTCAGATCACTCCATAAAAGATAAACAAAAAAACTAATGAGAGCGCTAGAATTATGGAAATCGCTACTATATGAAGCATGATCGAAATGTTTCTAATACGCTGAGGAGAGGAAGTGGTTGCGGCAATTTCGTATGCTAGGAATATTAATGCAATGATCAAGAGAACCCAGCCTATAGTTCCGCTATACTTAGATAAGAAATTATAAACAAAATTCTCGAACATGATTATAACCCCAAACTAGTATGATCTAGCTATGATTATCTTATATTTTGCCGATGATCCGCAGCCTATGCATACCGAGCTAAACGCTTTCTGAGGATTTAAATCTTGATCGACTTCAATCCCCAAAATTCTCGCTTTAATTTTTTCTTGAAGATTTATTCCACACTCCTCATTACCACACCAGCTAGCTCCTATTACGCATCCCTCATCCAAAGCTTTCTTCGCCTCATCGATTGATTTTACATTAACAATTTTACTTTTAAAGAAATTCAATGCTTTCTCTTTCATTTCTTTCCACATTTTTTCTAAAGTTTCTTTGACACTACTTATTAACTCTCTTTCCATTACACGAATACGCTCTAAGGTGTCTCTTCTAACAATCGTTACGCGCTCCTCTTGAATATCCTTTGGCCCAATTTCTATTCTGAGAGGAACACCTTTGAGCTCCCATTTGTAGTACTTAGCTCCGGGCGTTTCTGGGCTATCATCAAGAATACATCTGAAACCAGCTTCTTTAAGTTCATTAAAAACACTTCTAGCTTTGGATAATACCTTTTCCTCAAACCCTTTATACGGAATTGGAATGACTACTATTTGAATTGGGGCTACATGGGGCGGAAAAACTGGGCCATGATCATCACCATGAATCGTGAGCAGAGCTGTAATTACTCTGCCGGATACTCCAAAACACATTTGCCATACGTAATCAACTTTACCGTCTGGTAATTGAACTTTTATGTCAAATGCCTTTGAGAAATTTTGCCCTAAATTATGTACGGTTCCTATCTGGAGTGATCTTCCATTTGGTAGAATAGTATCAAAGGCGATTGTATAAACAGCTCCTGGAAATTTATCCCATTCAGGTCTTTTTGTAATTATGGTGGGGATTCCTAGCCAATCAAAGAACTCCTTATAAATCTCTACTGCAAGCTTCACCTCCTTTTCATTTTCATCAGCTGTAGCAAAGGCCGAGTGACTTTCGAAGAATGTAGTGATTTCCCTCTCCCTATAAAGAGGATGTGTGGCTTCTGTTTCATATCTAAATACATTTACTACCTGAAAGATCTTGAGAGGTAGATCTGAATAGCTATTAAGCCATAATGAGAACATATAATACATCGCTGTCTCAGACGTAGGTCTTAGAACATATTTTCTATCAAGTTCTCTTGCGCCCCCTTTTGTGACCCAGAAAACTTCTTTTTCGAATGATGCTACATGCTCGCTTTCCTTTCTAAAGAGATCTTCTGGAATCAATGTTGGAAATAGTACTTCCTTATATCCAACTTTCTTCTGAAGCTCTTTAAGATAACTATAAACTCTCTCTCTTAATTCAAAACCATATGGAAGCCAGACCCCAGTACCTTTCACCGGATATCTATAGTCATAAATTTCCGCTTTTAATAAAATTTCCTCATACCATCCCGAGAATTTTTTCCAATTTTCACGAGGAACGTTACTCAAATCTTCCACCATAATTAAGCTCATTTGCTTTAATATAGTGCTTTCGGAGGTGAAGTTTTAGCTCAAATTTTGTTTATTCACGCAATCATGGGAAATAGTATGTGATCAAACCGCCTAGCAAAAGCGTAATTAGGATTATTGATATCCAATCTCTATACGTCTTAACTTCAACCTCATTTTTTAGCATTATTTTTGCTTCCCCTCTACTTATTTTTAGAGCCTTTACTATTTCGTCTACTCTACCCTCTATTTTTTTCATATCCTTTAAAAGACGAACACGAAGCATCAAGCTTGTTCCAAAGAGAAGAAGACTTGACAGGAGATAGAATGTTGATTTACCCTCTATTCTTGCTAAGTACCAATAACCTCCACAAGCTATTGAAAAGAAAAATGTTATCAGTGTGTATGTACTCAGAACTCTCTCAAGTACTGTTTCTCCTGATATTATTTTTTTAAGAAAAGCTATCCTGCTACTATTCTTTCTTTGAGGAGCAATCATGTGACGCACCATAGTTAATCAATAATCGGAGTTAAGTCTAACAGGAGAAAACTCTTCTTAAGAATTTTTGCATCCGAGGGGAAGGGAGATATTCTTATTATCTCCTGATCACTCAACGAACTTAGATCTAATCCTATAAGCACTTCATTAAAGGCTGGCAGTATGATCCACTTAAACTTAGTGCTCATCAGCTTCACCTCAAATATACCCCAAGCCTTCAACTTCAAACTTGGCAAGATTGATACTGCAGGGTGTGTGTGAGAGGAAATAATTATTAATTCGCTTCCTAAGTTCTCAATAACCGAGGATTTTAGTTTTACATGTCCATGAACTATCAATATCTTCGTATTTCTTCTCGTCGAGATAATTAGTAGTCTTTTTGTAATTAACATTTTGTTGTTAATCTCTAAGTTTGAGATTATTCGTTCAATCATACCGTCATGATTACCCTTAATGATCACGATTTCGTCAAAGATTTCTGCAATAGTCCTTAGAAAATTCTCCACTAATGCGATTTCTAGCTTACTTCTAGGCAATCCAATTCTCTCTTTTAAATCACCGGTAATTATAAGCCCCCTAGCATTTGTAAGTCTCCTAAGCTTCTTAATCCTTATAATCATTTGCTGAACTATTAGTTCATCCATCTTCCTATCTCCTATTCCCATAGCACCTATATGAAGATCACCAATTATTAAGAAATAAGACGCAATAGAAATAGCGGGCTCGTTTTCTACGAGCTCTACTACTTGAAAATCACATTTCATCACTAGTTCTTCGAGCAGTTTCCCTCCCTTTTCCTCCTTAAGCATTTACTTCTGCTCTCCTAGGTAGCTGACGATCCATCGTAGAGAATAGAAGATGAATTAAAAAGAAGTGGTGCCGGGGGCGGGACTCGAACCCGCGAGGCGTAATCGCCACCGGCTCTCCAGGCATACGCCCATGGCCTCATATTGGCCATGGTCGGCGCCGTTCCAGCTCGGCAACCCCGGCAAGAAATATTATTTTGACTCCATCTTCTACTAGATGGAATTAATATTGTGTTTACTACTTAAATCTTAATTCTGTTAAAAATGCTTTCGTAGAGATGAGGTGATAAGATGAGCTTTTGGTTATCAGAATTTGTCTCATTCTTTATAGTATTCATGATTCCCTTCCTATTAATTGTAATTTTTCCATTCACAGCGGCTTATATTAAGGGAGAAAAAGACTTAAAACGTGCTAAGACTCTTTACATCAGAAGCTTAAAGACCCTTCAGAAAAGGATTTTCGCCAACAGAATAGTTGATAGCAAAATTTCTCAAGCAAAACTACTTGTAGAACACGCTTTAGAGATAAATGACCCTCCTTCTTTAATCCAACTAGAAATTTCTCTTGTCGAAAGACGAACATATGTATATTATCTATACAAGCTATTCAGACAGATTCCAGACATAATTATTCTCAGAGCCACTTTAGAGAAATCCGTGCCAGTGACCCCCACTTATCTGATCCCCAAACGCCAGCGAAAACTTCTATCAAAGATAATGCCTTACCTCTCTGAACTAGAAGAAATAAGAATCAAAGGGCTTAGTGATAAAGCAGTTATAGTTAGCGCGGATCCTCGATATACCATTCATTACTTTGACCGTAAAATACTATCCGAGATTCTTAGAATAATGCCAAATCTGAATTATTTATTTATAGATGTAGCAGAGCCCCATTTAGAAATTAATTGTTCACTAAGAGAGAAAGAAGCAAAAAAGGTTCTGAATGATTTGCTAACGCTTTGCATGGATTTATTAAGCAGAATTATTAAGATCAGAAAGGGTGGGAGAGAGGTTCAAGCATTAAAATATATAAGGAAACTCCTCACAAGTTCTTAACGAAGTTCATTACTCGGATTCACCCGATTCTTCTCCCCCACTCAATTCTTCCAATTCTTCCATTAAGGCCTCTGCTTGCTCCTCTTCTCCCATTTGCAATAGTTGATCCAGGAAATCATCTGTTAATAAGCCATGCTCCACTAAGAACTCTAGGTCCTTATAATCAAGCTTACCTTCCTCAATTAACTTTACCTTTATTTCTTGTAGTCTTCTCTGGAGAAGCCTCTTAAGCTCTTCTTTTCTTCTTAATTCCTCCTTTTCCTCCCTCAGTTTACTTATTCTTCTAAGCGTCAACATTATTTTCTGCCTTAAATCTCTAATCTTGCTCAGCATTTCATTAATTTTGTCTATCTCATTTCTGAGTTCTTGCACTTTAGCATGATGCTTATCAGCTTCACCTTTCTTCTCATCCCTTATTTTCGATAATTCAGCGATTTTTTCGTCTATTTTCCTTCTCTCTTCATAATAAATAGCTAAGGATCTTCTTATTGCCGTTAAATCCGCCCTGTATTTTTCAAGTTCCTGGCGCAATTTTTGCAATTTCCTCCATTGTTCCTCCTGTTGTTTGAGAACTTTGAGTTTTTCCGAAAGTCTAAGAATACGCTCAGTTAATCTTTTCTCTATAATATCCGGGAGCGTCTGTGTTTGTA